>NZ_JBEOZN010000057.1:0-59143 GCF_040298085.1 Streptosporangium sp. NPDC001681
CCTCGCCGCGTTGTCGCCGGTCACCGCAGCACGCTGCGGCTCCCTCCTCCGCCTTGCGAGACACCACCTGACCGATCCTCGCCACGGCAAGATCCGCGGGATAGGCCCTAGAGCTCGAACTGGATCGCCGCCCGCGAGGCCACGATCGGCTTGATGTGCTCGGCGATCACGGCCTGGTGCAGCGGGTGGTCCCGGTAGGCCAGGTAGTCGTCGACGTTGTCGAAGTCCGCGACGACCGCGAACTGGTGGTTGCCCGGGTTCACGCCCGCGTCCGTGCCAAGGGTGTAGGAGCGGATCTCCGTGATGGCTTCGGGCAACTTGCCGAGCTCCGTCGCGACCCTGGCCCTCTGCTCATCGGTGGCCTCTTGTGCCCAGGTGAACAGCACGACATGCCGGAACATGATCTTCCCTTCGTTTGGGTGCCCGGCCAGCGTAAGGCCAGGCGTCACCGGAACCGGCAACGGCCCCGCGACCGCGGAGCGGGGCAGGGCGGGACGGGGTGACGGACGACGGCGAGCCCCGGACGGGTGTCGCGGCCCGTCCGGGACCTGAATCGCCGTCGAGAGGTGATCCGCGCTCACACCGAGCGCGGTGCGGAACGGCGGCTGATCCTTATCCGGCTGGAACGCCGCGGCACGGCTTCGAGCACGATCTTCTGGGCCGCCTCGGGAATGAAGCGGAGATCGTGGGTGATCAGGATGGTCGTGCGGCCGGCCATGAGCCTCTTGAGCGGTTCCATGATCCGTTCCGCGGTGAGCACGTCGAGCCCCGTCATCGGCTCGTCGAGGACGAGCACCGGGGCGTCACGCAGGATGGCCCTGGCGATGGCGATCCGCTGGCGCTGCCCGCCCGACATCAGTCGCCCACGCTGCCCGATCGGCGTGTCGTACCTGCGGGGAAGCGTGTTGACGAAGTCGTGGACGTCCGCCATGACGGCGGCGCGGACGATGTCGTCCAGGTCCGCGCCGGGGCGGCCGTAGGCGATGTTGTCGCGTACGGTCCCCGAGAAGAGCAGGTTCTCCTGCTGCAGGATGGTGATGTTGTCACGGAGCGACTCGCGCGACAGATCCCGGATGTCGGTTCCGTCGAGCAGGATGCGCCCGGCGGTGGGATCGTAGAAGCGGAGCAGCAGCTTCGCGAGCGTGGACTTGCCCACCCCGCTCGGCCCGGTGCACACGACCAGTTCCCCGGGCTCGGCGACGAAGGACATGCCGCGCAACGTCGGCCTCCTCCTGTTCGGGTAGGTGAAGCCGACGTCCTGGAACTCGACGCGGCCACGGCCACGCCCCAGATGGACGGGGGCCTCGCGGTCGGTGACGGCCGGCCGGGCCCGCAGGATCTCGATGACCCGGTCGGAGCCCGCCGCCGCCTCGGAGACGGTGAGGGCGATCTGCCCCAGGCTCTGCACCGCCGGGTAGAGGTAGGCGAGGTAGGCGGCGAAGGCGAGCAGTCCGCCGATGGTGAGGCGCCCCGAGGAGATCTCCCACGCGCCGAACCCGAGGATGGCGATCAGGCAGATGGTCTCGATCACCTGCACGACGGGCCCGTACAGGGAGGACAGCCACGCCTGTGCCACGTTGGCCCGCATCCAGGTGCTCCCCTCCGCGTGCAGCCGCTCGGCCTCGGTGCCCTGACGGTTGTAGGACTGGACGAGCGCCTGGTTGGACAGGCTCTCCTCGATGACGCTGTTCATGGTCCCGTTGCTGAGCCGCTCGCGCGCCGACACGGTCCTGAACCTGCCCGCGAAGACCTTGGAGACCAGCAGGAAGGCCGGGGCCAGCAGGAACGTCAGCAGTGCCAGGTCCCACCGGATGTAGAAGGCCGCACCGGCGAAGAAGACGACACTGGCGAGCGTGGTGAAGAGCTTGACCAGGCCGGAGGCGATGAGTTCCTCGATGGCCTCGATGTCGTCGGTGAGCCTGGCCATCAGGTCACCCAGGCGGCGGTTGTCGAAGAAGTCGGGCGTGAGCGTCTGGATGTGCTCGAACACCCTGTCTCGCAGCCGCAGCAGGAAGCGCTCGCCGCCCAGGGCCGTGAGGTAGGACCCCACGAAGGAGACCAGCCCCGCGACGGCCGCGAGGCCCAGCCAGGCCGCCGCGGGGAGCCAGAAGGCCCCCAGGTTCTGCTTGCTGAGCACCTCGTCGGTGATGAAGCCGAACAGGCCGATCGCGGCGACCTCGCAGACGGCCGCGACGATGGCGAGCACGCCACCGGCCACGAGCAGCCGGCGGAGGCCGCGGGTGTACGGCCAGAACTCCCGGAAGGTCCTGCGGATGGAGACCGTCGGCGCCGTGGGAGGACGACGCACCGCTGCCCTCGCCCCGTGGGGCGAGAGCGACTCTGAGAATGAGAGCCGGCGGTTCACCCGCCGGCTCTCATTTGTTTCTGCTAGCACCGGATCTGGTTACCACCACCACCCGCCGCCACACCCACATCCACAGCGGCGGCGCCGGCAGCAGCATCCACCCCAGGTCACGTACTGGCTGGACGGGAAGAGCTGCTTGAAAGTCATGGCTTCCCCCTTCGTGCTGAGCTTGTCGCGCTTACCAACCACGACACTAGCACCCATACCCAGACAAACACCCCATATCGACGCGCATTAAAGATGTTTTAACAACCAATTCAGAAAGGCCGTAAAACGTATCGAGAGCAAAGCCTGACAAAAGTTTCACACGGCAGCCCGACCGCCTGCCCGAACTGGGGATACGCACCACAAACCCTGATCCACAGGGGACAAAAAGCGGCTTCCCGATTATCGCCGGGACGGCGGCCCGCACGGCGTCGCGGCGGCCGGGAGGGCCGTCCCGGAGTCCTCACCCATTTCCCGTAACACCAATTGACAGGCCCGGCCGTCATGTTTAGCGATTCGCCTGCCGGATTTACCCGGCAGGCGAATCACCGCTCTGTCATGAAACCGGCTCCGGAATCACCGGGTCATCCCCAGGCGAGCATCCGGAGAGGGTCCTCAAGCATCGCGCCGACGTCGCGCAGGAACAGCGAGCCGATCTCCCCGTCCACCACCCGGTGGTCGAACGAGACCGCGAGCGTGCAGACCTTACGCGGCACGACCTGCCCGTCCACCACCCACGGCATATCCCTGACCTGGCCGAGGGCCAGGATCGCCGATTCGCCGGGGTTGAGGATCGGGGTGCCCGAGTCCACCCCGAAGACGCCCACGTTGGTGATCGTGATCGTTCCCCCGGCCATGTCCGCGGGCTGGGTGCGGCCCGCTCTGGCGGTCTCGGCGAGAGCGCCGAGGGCGCCGGCCAGAGCGGGGAGCGACAGCAGGTGGGCGTCCTTGACGTTGGGGACGAGCAGGCCGCGCGGGGTGGCCGCGGCGATACCCAGGTTGACGCGGTGCTTGACCACGATCTCCTGACGCGCCTCGTCCCAGACAGAGTTGATCATCGGGTGGCGGCGGGCGGCGACGAGCACGGCCTTGGCCACCAGGAGCAGCGGCGAGACCTTGACCTCGGCGAAGTCGGGCAGCTCCCGGAGGCGCCGGACCGCGTCCATGGTCTCCGTCATGTCCACCTGGAGGAACTCCGTCACGTGCGGCGCCGTGAACGCGGAGGCCACCATGGCCTGCGCGGTCGCCTTGCGCACCCCCCTGATCGGGATCCGCTCCTCGTCCTCCGCCGCCTGCGTCACGGCCGCCGACCGCGGCCAGGCCGTCGCGGCGCCGACCGCGGCCTGGACGTCGTCCCTGGTGATCGAGCCGTGCGGGCCGGTCCCGGTGAGAACGGTCAGGTCGATGCCCAGATCCCTGGCCAGCTTCCGCACCGGGGGCTTCGCCAGCACCGCGGCATTCGTAGGCGGTGCGGCCGTGCCGGCGCCGCCCTCCCGCACACCGGACGGCACCGCCTCGGGTGACCGCAACCCGGTGGCCGTACCGGCAAGGGACGCACCGGCGGGAGGCGTACCGGCAGGGGAGCCGCCGGTGGGAGAGGTGCCGGACGGCGACGGTTTGCGGGGGCGGCGCTTGGCCGCACCCGGCTTGACGCCGTAGCCCACCAGCACCGGCTGCCGCACCTCGGCGGGTGGCGCGGGCACCAGGTCGGCGGCGGCGTCGGCCAGGGCCGCCGGCCGCTCCGCGACGGGAGCCCCGGGACCGGCACCGTCGTCCACCGAGATGATCGGCTTGCCGACGTCCACGGTCTCGCCCTCGTCCGCCATCAGGGCCGCCACGACGCCCTCGAACGGGCAGGGCAACTCGACGACCGCCTTGGCGGTCTCGATCTCCACGATGGTCTGGTTGACCTTGACCGGGTCTCCGACCTTCACGTGCCAGCGGACGATCTCCGCCTCGGTCAGTCCCTCTCCCACGTCGGGGAGCCTGAACTCCTTCATTTCAGCCCTCCCCTAGAACGCGAACGCGCGGTCGACGGCGTGCAGGACCCTGTCCAGATCGGGCAGGTAGTGGTCCTCAAGCCGCGAGGGCGGATAGGGAGTGGAGGGCCCTCCGACCCTCAGGACCGGGGACTGCAGGTTGTAGAAGCACTCCTCGGTGACGCGGGCGGCGATCTCCGCGCCGAAGCCGTTGTAGACGGGCGCCTCGTGCACCACGATGCAGCGCCCGGTCCTGCGCACCGACTCCGTGATCTTCGGGACGTCGAGCGGATTGAGCGAGCGCAGGTCCACGACCTCCAGGGACCGGCCGTCGTCCTCGGCCGCCTTCGCGGCCTCCAGGCAGGTCTTCACCATCGGCCCGTACGCGAGCAGGGTGGCGTCCGTGCCCTGCCGTACCACCTTGGCCTCGTCGAAGGGGGTCCAGTCCGAGGAGTCGACATCCACCTCGGCCTTCTCCCAGTAGCGCCGCTTGGGCTCGAAGAAGACGACGGGGTCCTCGCAGCGGATCGCCTGCTGGATCATGGCGTAGCCGTCGGCCGGGTTGGAGCAGGCCACGACGCGCAGGCCCGCGGTGTGCGTGAAGTACGCCTCGGGCGACTCGCTGTGGTGCTCCACCGCGCCGATGCCACCGCCGCAGGGGATCCGGACGACCACCGGCAGTCTCAGCTTGCCCAGCGAGCGCAACGGCATCTTGGCGAGCTGCGTGATGATCTGGTCGGCCGCGGGAAAGACGAATCCGTCGAACTGGATCTCGCAGACCGGGCGGTAGCCCCGGAGCGCGAGGCCGATGGCCGTCCCGATGATGCCCGACTCGGCCAGCGGGGTGTCGATGACCCGCTGCTCGCCGAAGTCCTTCTGCAGGCCGTCGGTCACCCGGAACACACCGCCGAGCTTGCCCACGTCCTCCCCCATGACGAGGACCTTGGAGTCGTCCTCCATGGCCTTGCGCATGCCCTCGTTGAGCGCCTTGGCCAGCGTGAGAATGGTCATGCCTCGAACCCCTCAAGGTAGGTGGCGAACTCCGCGCGCTCGGCGTCCATCAGGGAGTGCGGCTCGGCGTAGACATGGTCGAAGATGGCCAGCGGTTCGGGGTCGGGCAGCGCGAGGCAGCGCTTGCGGACGTCCCGTCCGAGCTCGTCGGCCTCCGCGTCGATCGTGTCGAAGAAGTCCTGGTCGGCGATCTGGTTCTTGAACATGTAGGCCCTGACCCGCTCGATCGGGTCCTTGAGCTTCCATCCCTCCAACTCTGCGGCCACCCGGTAGCGGGTCGGGTCGTCGGAGGTGGTGTGGGCGCCCATCCGGTAGGTGAACGCCTCGATCAGCACGGGCCCCTGCCCCGACCTGGCCTCGGCCAGTGCCTTTCGGGTGACGGCCAGACAGGCGAAGACGTCGTTGCCGTCGACCCGGACACCGGGGAACCCGAACCCGCTGGCCCTGCGGTACAGGGGGATGCGGGTCTGCTTCTCCAGCGGCTCGGAGATGGCCCACTGGTTGTTCTGGCAGAAGAACACCACCGGCGCGTTGAACACGGAGGCCCAGATGAAGGCCTCGTTCACATCACCCTGGGAGGTGGCGCCGTCGCCGAAGTAGACGATCGAGGCGGCCTCGGCACCGTCGCGCTGGATGCCCATGGCGTAGCCGACCGCGTGCAGGGTCTGGCTGCCGATCACGATGGTGTAGAGGTGGAAGTTGTGCTCCGCGGGGTCCCACCCTCCGTGGTTGACGCCGCGGAACATGCCGAGCAGGTTCACCGGGTCGACGCCCCTGCACCAGGCCACCCCGTGCTCGCGGTAGGTCGGGAATGCCATGTCGGCCTCGGTCAGCGCCCGGCCGGAGCCGATCTGCGCGGCCTCCTGTCCGAGCAGCGATGCCCACAGACCCAGTTCGCCCTGGCGTTGCAGGGCCACGGCCTCCAGGTCGACGCGGCGGACCAGGGTCAGGTCCCGGTAGAGACCTCGGATCTCCTCGGGGGTCAGATCGATGTCGTAGTCGGGATGCTCGACCCGTTCTCCTTCCGGTGTCAGCAGTTGAATGAGCTCCGGGGGTGCTTCCGCACCACGAGAGGCGTCGGCTGTCACGTGCCACTCCTGTGTGCTAGGGGCCGTCTGGATGGGTTCGCCACCGCTGTCCGGCCGATTCGCGACGCGTTCGACCCGTCTGATGGTGGTTCGTACGCGCTTGTGGCCATCGTGGCAGAGGTCACATACGTGTGCGCAAGACCTACCTCGGCGTCCATATGCTCCCCGTTCCCCGCGCGCTCCCTTTCACCCGCCCGTTTCGTCCGCGTGGCGCGGGTCCGGCCCCCGCGCCTGAGCACGGCCGGAGCCGGTTACTCTTGAGGCGCCGAACCGTCCCCGTCGCAACCAGGAGGAACATCGTGGCGCGCGTCATCGTCGACGTCATGCTGAAGCCCGAGATTCTCGACGCGCAGGGGCAGGCGATCGCCCGCGCGCTGCCGCGGCTCGGCTTCTCCGGTGTCTCAGCGGTACGGCAGGGCAAGCGGTTCGAGGTGGAGGTCGATGGGCCCGCCGACGAGGCGGCACTTTCGGACGTCCGGAAAATGGCCGAAACCCTGCTCGCCAACACGGTGATCGAGGACTACACCGTCACTGTCGAGTCCTAGGCCGTCACTCCGCGCAGATCAACCGCCCAGATCCAGCTATATCCGGCAATATGGGCGGAGCAATCCCACGGCTTGACCACTAGTCAATAACATTACGGTTATTTTGCGGTTAGCCCGGATTCTGCAGGGAAGCCTTCACGAGGTGACGTCTGACCCCGGGAGGAAACCGGTGGACATGGAGTTCTCGCTGGCTCTGCCACGACAGGCCATCGGCATCCCGATGGTCCGCAGGGCGCTCGGCGACTCCCTGCGCTCACTCGGCGTCACCGAGGACTGCGTCTCCGACATCCTGCTCGCGGTGACCGAGGCATGCGCCAACGCCGTGCGGCACGGGGGTCCGGCCAACCGCTACGAGGTCGAGACCGCCATCGGCCACGGCCGCTGCGACGTCCGCATCATCGACCGGGGCCAGGGCCTCGTCGGAGTGCCGGAGCACTACCCGTCGGCCGACGTCGAGAACGGCAGGGGCCTGCTCATCATGCAGGCGGTGGTGGACGAGATCTCCTTCGACATCACCCCGGGCAGGGGCACCGTCGTGCACCTGCGCAAACACCTGGACTGGGATGACGACGCCGTCTTCTCCCGCGACCGGGTGCTCGCCGCCGTATAGTCCCGCCGCTCTCTCCGGCCTCATACGGGCCGGAAGACGCCCATGCCCGCTGCCCGGTTGTGTGATCCGGCACTCCGCGTATGACCGCTTGTCCGGAGCGGATAGCCTGGACGCACCGCCGCAGACCGACGTCCGATGTAAGAGACGCCGGCGCGGCGCCCGTTTGCGGAGGGGAACGTTGCCATGAGTGCTGCCCGCGTGGGCGTCGTCACTTTTCCAGGAACTCTTGACGATCAGGACGCGGCCCGCGCCGTGCGCCACGCGGGTGGCGAAGCCGTGCCGCTGTGGCACGCGGATCCCGATCTCAAGGGGGTGGACGCGGTCTTCCTGCCCGGCGGGTTCTCCTACGGGGACTACCTGCGCTGCGGGGCCATCTCCAGGTTCGCCCCGCTGATGGAGGAGCTGATCCCCGCCGCCAGGGCCGGGCTACCCGTGCTCGGCACCTGCAACGGCTTCCAGATCCTCTGCGAGGCCCACCTGCTGCCCGGGGCGCTGATGCGCAACGCCGGGCTGCACTACATCTGCCGCGACCAGGGCATCCGGGTCGAGAGCAACACCACCCCCTGGACCTCCGACTTCACCGAGGGCCAGGAGATCGTGCTGCCGATCAAGCACGGGGAGGGCCGCTACGTCGCCGACGAGGCGACCCTGGGCGCGCTGGAGGCGGGCGGCCAGGTCGTCTTCCGCTACACGGGTGGCAACCCCAACGGCTCCCTGAACGACATCGCGGGCATCCGCAACGAGGCCGGCAACATCGTCGGTCTCATGCCGCACCCCGAGCACGCCGTCGAGGACCTCACCGGCGCCCCGAGCACCGACGGGCGCGCCTTCTTCTCCTCGATCCTGAAGAAGCTGGTGAACGCATGAGTCTCGACACCGTCAAGCGGGCCGAGGAGACCCCCGGCGAGCGTCAGCCGTACGCCGAGCTGGGTATGAAGGTCGAGGAGTACGAGCGGGTCCGCGAGATCCTCGGCCGCCGTCCCACCAGCTCCGAGCTGGCCATTTACAGCGTCATGTGGAGCGAGCACTGCTCCTACAAGTCGTCCAAGGTGCACCTGCGTCAGTTCGGCACCAAGGCCCCCAAGTCGGCGGCTCTGCTCGTCGGCATGGGGGAGAACGCCGGGGTCGTGGACATCGGTGACGGCTGGGCCGCCACCTTCAAGATCGAGTCGCACAACCACCCGTCCTACGTCGAGCCCCACCAGGGCGCGGCGACCGGCGTCGGCGGCATCGTCCGCGACATCATGTCGATGGGCGCCCGGCCGGTCGCGGTGATGGACGCGCTCCGCTTCGGCGGCGCCGACGCCCACGACACCCGGCGGGTGCTGCCCGGCGTGGTCGAGGGCATCAGCCACTACGGCAACTGCCTGGGCCTGCCCAACATCGGCGGCGAGGTCGTCTTCGACCCCTGCTACATCGGCAACCCGCTGGTCAACGCCCTCTGCGTGGGCCTGCTCCGCAAGGACCAGATCAAGCTCGCGGTGGCCCCCGGACCGGGCAACAAGGTGGTCCTGTTCGGCGCGCTGACCGGCCCCGACGGCATCGGCGGCGCGTCCGTGCTGGCCTCGGCCACCTTCGAGGACTCCTCGCACGCCAAGCGCCCCAGCGTCCAGGTCGGCGACCCCTTCATGGAGAAGCTGCTGATCGAGTGCTGCCTGGAGCTCTACCAGGCGGACGTGGTCGTCGGCATCCAGGACCTCGGCGCCGCCGGTGTCTCCTGCGCGACCACCGAGCTCGCCGCCAAGGGCACCGGTGGCATGAACGTCAGGCTCGACCTGGTGCCGCTGCGCGATCCCTCGCTGCGGCCCGAGGAGATCCTGATGAGCGAGTCGCAGGAGCGCATGATGGCGGTCGTCACACCCGACGACATCGATGCCTTCATGGCGATCTGCGCGAAGTGGGACATCCCCGCGACCGTGATCGGCGAGGTCACCGATGGAGGCCGCCTCGTGATGACCTGGCACGGCGAGACCATCGTCGACATCCCGCCGGGCACCGCGGCCGACGAGGGCCCGGTCTACGAGCGGCCGTTCCAGGAGCCGGCCGGCCAGGTCGCGCTGAACAGCGACACTCCCAAGCGCCTCGCCCGCCCCACCGACCTGCGCGCGGCGCTGCTGGAGCTCCTCGGCTCACCGAACCTGGCGTCCAAGGAGTGGGTCACCTCCCAGTACGACCGCTACGTCCGCGGCAACACCGTGCTGGCCCAGCCCGCCGACGCGGGCGTGCTGCGGATCAGCGAGGCCATGCCCGGCGCCGAGGAGACGACGCGCGGAATCGCGCTGGCCACCGACGGCAACGGCCGCTACGCCCGCCTCGACCCGTACGCGGGTGCCCAGCTCGCCCTCGCCGAGGCGTACCGGAACGTGGCCACCACCGGCGCGACGCCGCTGGCGGTGACCAACTGCCTCAACTTCGGCTCCCCCGAGGACCCCGAGGTCATGTGGCAGTTCGCCGAGGCCGTGCGCGGCCTGGCCGACGCCTGCAAGATCCTCGGCGTCCCGGTGACCGGCGGAAACGTCTCGTTCTACAACCAGACGGGATCCGTCCCGATCCACCCGACGCCGGTCGTCGGCGTGCTCGGTGTCATCGACGACGTGGCCACCCGGGTACGGTCCGGTTTCACCGGTGACGGCGACCGGATCGTGCTGCTCGGCGAGACCGAGGCGGAGTTCGGCGGCTCGGAGTGGGCGCACGTGGCCCACGGCCACCTGGGCGGCCTGCCGCCCAAGGCACGGCTGGCCTCGGAGCGCGACCTGGCTCTCGTCCTGACCACGGCCGCCTCGCAGGGACTGCTGACCGGCTCCCACGACCTGTCCGACGGCGGGCTGGCCATCGCCCTCGCCGAGGCCTGTCTCGCCCAGGGCATCGGCTGCGCGGTCTCCCTGACCGGCGACGACGCGTTCGTCGAGCTGTTCAGCGAGTCGTCGGCCCGCGCGCTGGTGACCATCAGGCCCGAGTCGTTCGACACCTTCGCGAAGCTGTGCGCGGCCCACGAGGTGCCCTGCTACGGCCTGGGCACCACCGGCGGTGACTCCCTGAACATCAAGGGCGTGCTGGACATCCCGGTCACCGAGCTCCGCCAGACCCACACGTCCACCCTGCCGGGCATCTTCGGCTGATCCTCAGGCACCGCGGAGGGGGTACGGCTCGCATGAGCCGTACCCCCTTTTCGTTTTCCATGCTTTGCACGGCACCCGGTCGGGTCCGTCTCCAACCTGGAAGAAGGCCCCCGACATGGGAGAAGGCCCCCCGGAAGCCATCCGGGAGGCCCTCTGTCGCGCTGTCGTGCTCAGTCGGGGATCAGCCCATGCAGAGCGCGTAGACGGTGCCGCTGGAGTTCTTGCCGCTCACGGTCCAGCTGGAGGAGCCGCTGGGCGCGCTCGTGTAGATCTGACCGGAAGAGCTGCCGCCACCGCCACCGGGGCTGCTGCTGAAGCCGCCGCCCGTGACGACCTTGCCCGCACCGCAGCTCACGGTCTCGCTTCCGCCCTGACCGCCGAAGGTGAAGGAGTCGGTGACGGTGGTGATGGTGGGCTTGGCGCCGGTGCCGTCCTTACCCGCGGGACCCGCAGGACCGGTCGGACCCGCCGGGCCGGCCGGACCCTGAGCACCCTTGGCACCGTCCTTGCCGTCGACACCGTCCTTACCGGGGAGACCGGGCTTGCCGTCGGCACCGGGCTTGCCGGGGAGACCGTCCTTGCCGTCCTTGCCGTCCTTGCCGTTGAAGCCGTTCCGGCCGTCCTTGCCGTTCTTGCCGTCGACACCCTTCGGCCCCTGCGGACCGGTGGCACCGTCCTTGCCGTCGGCGCCCTTCGCCCCGGGGGCGCCGTCCTTGCCGTCCTCGCCCTTCGGACCCTGAGCACCGGTGTCGCCCTTGGGGCCCTGCGGACCGGTGGCACCGTCCTTGCCGGGGAGACCGCGCAGCCCCTGCGGACCCTGCGAACCGGTGTCGCCCTTGGGACCCTGTGCACCGCGCGCTCCCTGCGGTCCCTGCGGTCCGGCGGTGGCGATGCCCTGCTGGCCCTCGCTCTCCTGGCCCCATCTGATCCGGATCTCGGTGGGCTTGCACTTGGCCGTCGCATTGACGATGCGGGCGTAGCGCGTCTGCTTGTGGACACACGCGTGGATCTCCGCACCCGCCGACGAGGCTACGGCACTGCCGCTCGCGGTGAACAACGTTCCGGCGAGCACACCAACGGTCACGACGGCGAGCGTGCGTCCGCCCGGCAACTTGATAGCCACTGGGCTTCCTTTCTGCGACACCAGAGTCTGGTGTGATGGGAGAGATACACGTAGTACACGGTTCAACCGTTCCAATGGTTGACTCGCGAAACATCACACTTTGATCTCGGAAGCACAAATGTCCGGATGCCTGCCGACAGCGGTCGCGTGCGGGATAATCGGGCCGTTCGGGGGAACCCGCCCACTGGGCGTGGACGAACAACACAGGGAACCAACCGGGTTCTCCAGACACGGAGGCCACCGTGCCGACCATCAACCCGACGGACACGGCCCCACAAGACCGTTCCGAACGGGAACCGTACCTGCCGCCCGCGACCCAGCCGGTCCGCACCCTGGTGTGGGCGTTGCATCTGGCACTGCCGATGCTCGGACTCTGGCTGCTGCTGGCCCAGCCCGACCTGAACATCGTCCTGCAGGACAATCCCAGTCATTTCTGGTTGATCATCACTGTCGCCGGGATCAGCCTGGTTCTGGGCCTCATGATCAGCGAGGCGTCGGCCAGGCGGGCGGACGCACGCCTGCTCCTGGTCTCGCTGGTCTTCCTGAGCAGCGCCGGATCCTTCCTGGTGCACGGGCTGAGCACCCCGGGCATCATCCTGGGCACCCCGAGCCACGGGTTCGACCTGTCCCACCCGGTGGGCCTCCTCATCGCCTCGGTGTTCGCGTTCATATCGGCGCTGCCCCTGGGGGACCGAGCGGCCGAGATCGTCCTGCGGCGCCAGATGTGGCTACGCGGCGGTCTGGCCACCCTGATCACCGGGTGGGGGATCGCCTGCCTGGTGCCGGGCCTGACCCCGCTGAGCGACTCGCCCCCCGAGGGCACCGGCCTGGGCGGCCTGGAGTGGATCGGGGTGGCCCTGTACCTGGTGGCGGCCGCGATGATGTTCCAGCTGCACCGTGGCCGCCCCGCGGTCGTGCTGATCAGCCTGGTCACCGCGTACACGCTGCTCGCCGAGTCCCTGGTCGCGGGGTTGTCCCACCACAACTGGCACCTGTCGTGGTGGCTCTGGCACGTGCTGCTGACCACCGCGTTCCTCTTCGTCGCCTACAGCGCCTACCTGCAGTTCCGGCGGGAGGGCACGAGCGCCGGGCTGTTCGACTCGGTGGCGCTGTCGGCGACGGTCCGCAGGATCAGAGCCGACTACGAGGCCGCCCTGGAGGAACTCGTCGGCCACCTGCGGCGCAGGGAGGAGAGCAGGGTTCCGATCGCGAACAGGCTGGCGGGCAAGTTCGAGCTCACCGAGTCCCAGGTGGCGGTGCTCGACCGGGCGGGTGAGGCACTGGCCAACGAGCGGGAGCTGACCGACAGGCTCGCCGCGCTGGTCGAGGTGGGCAGGAAGGCCCGCGTGGGCCTGCCGGAGCGCGAACTGCTGGCGCAGAGCCTCGACCGCGTACGGCAGGCGTACGGAGACGTCCGGATCAAGCTGGTCGACAACGGCCGGGTCACCGTGAACTCCAGGGAGTACGGTCCGAAGGACTTCCCCGGCGACCAGCCGATCCGGCTGGAGAGGAAGGTCGTCCACCCCCTGACCGTGAAGGGCAGGCTCGCCGGGGCGCTGGAGGTGCCGACCGGCAGAACCCCGCAGGACGAGGCGCTCGCCGCCATGCTGGCCGGTCAGCTGTCCATCTCCCTGGAGAACGCCCGCCTCTACAGCGAGCTGGAGACCCTCTTTCGGCAGTACATGTCGCCGGACGTGGCCCAGTCACTGCTGGCCGACCCGCAGACCGCCGCGCTCGGCGGCGAGTTGGTCGAACTGACCGCGCTCTTCGCCGACCTGAAGGGCTTCACGAGCTTCTCCGAGCGGGTGGCGCCCGGCGAGATCGTCGAGATGTTGAACCGCTACCACACCGCGGCCGTGCCCATCGTGCTCGGCAACGGCGGCACGATCGTGCAGTTCGTGGGTGACGCGCTGCTCGCGCTGTTCAACGCCCCCGCCCGGCAGTCCGACCACGCCCTCGCCGCGGTGCGGGCGGGCCTGGCGATGCAGGAGGCCGCCGAGAAGATCGCAGCGGGGATGCCCGGCTATCCCCGCTTCAGGATTGGGATCAATACCGGTGAGGCGCTTGTCGGAAACATCGGCAGCCCCGAGCTTCGCGGTTTCAACGCGATGGGCGACTGCGTCAACGTGGCCGCCAGACTTGAGGGAATCGCCGATCCCGGCAGCGTCGTGATCGGCCAGAGCACCCTCGACCTGATCGGCCCCCGGGCCCAGACTCGTTCCCTGGGCCCGCTCAACCTCAAGGGCAGGGAACAACCCGTCCATGCCCACGTGCTGTCCGGGCTCTCGTAGCAGCGCCTCTCGCCCCGGGAGCCGTACGGACACGATCGAGATCACCATGAGGTGGTTATGACTTCTTCCCCCGAACCAGGTGAGTTCATCACATTGCTCACGAGCGATGAGGTAGCGGCTCTGTACGCCGCCGGGCGTCCCCGGCGCTGGGACAGGGGCGCGACGATGTTCACCGAAGGCGACGTGAACGACTGGGTGGTCATCCTGACATCCGGCCGGGTCAAGGTGTCCTCGCACACCGCGATCGGCAGCGAGGTGGTCCTGGCGATCCGGGGACCCGGGGCGTTGCTCGGCGAGTTCGCGGCGATCGACGGGCTGCCCAGGTCCGCCACGATCACCGCCCTCGAACCCGTCGAAGGAGTCACGGTCCGCGACTTTCCCGCCTACCTGCGGGACCACGGGAGAGTCGCGGTGCTGCTCATGCGGATGGTGATCGGCAAGATGCGCGACTCCGACCGCAAGCGGATCGAGTACGGCGCGTTCGACACCACGGGCCGGGTGGCCACCCGGCTGGTCGAGCTGGCCGAGCGGTACGGCGAGCCCACCAACGGCGGGGTCCGGGTGACGTTGCCGCTCTCCCAGGACGAGCTGGCCGGCTGGACCGGAGCCTCCCGCGAGGCGGTCAGCAAGGCGTTGCGCTCCCTGCGCGACCGCGGGCTGATCGAGACGGGCCGCCGCCGCGTGATCATCCACGATTTGGAGGGCCTGCGCAGACGGGCGCGCTGAGGGCGCGCCTACCTGCGAGAGGGAAAACGTCGCCCCCGGCGGTGACGAGCACCACGATCACCGCCTCCGGCCTGACCCGGGACGCGATCCGGACGGGCGTGCTGTGCCCCGCCACCCGGCTGCCGTCCGCGCCGGATGTGGCCTGACGCGAGGCGCGAGCGGGTTGGACGTGCTCTGTGGCGGATCTGGATCAAGATCGACGTACAACGTACGTCAGACTGTAGCTCATGGTCGCAATCCCCCAAGACCTGCCCGGATCCCCTGAATACCTATCCAAACTCCGGTACGCGTGGCGGGTCTGCTCGGTCACCAGCCTCGGCATGGTCATGATCGGCATCTCCGGCAGCACGCTGAACGTCGCACTTCCCACCGTGGTCAGGCACTTTCACGCGGACGCGTTCGCGGCCGGCTGGGTCCTGCTGGCCTTCCTCCTCGTCAACACCGCGACGCTGGTGTTCTTCGGCCGGGTGGCCGACCTGCTCGGCCGACGGGAGATCTATCTGGCGGGGTTCCTCCTGTTCACCGTCGGATCGCTGCTCGCCGGGCTCTCACCCGGCGTCTGGTTCCTGATCGCGATGCGCGCCGTGCAGGCGATCGGAGCCGCGATGGTCCTCGCCAACGGAACCGTGATCATCACCGACGCCTTCCCGCCGGACAGGCTCAGCCAGGGCATGGGCGTCTACATCGGCACGCTCTCGGTCGCCCAGCTCGCCGGCCCCACCCTGGGCGGCCTCATCGCCGAGACCGCCGGCTGGCAGTGGATCTTCTGGATGAACGTACCGGCCGGGCTGACCGCCCTGGTCTGGGGAGCGCTCACGCTGCGCCGGGGGCCCCGGGGGGCGCGCAGGCCGGTGGACGCGCTCGGCAACCTGATCGTGTTCGCCGCCCTCTCCGCGGCCCTGATCGCGCTCTCCGAGGCGGGGTCCCGGGGCCTGTCCAGCCCCGTGGTGACCGTCGGCATGGCGATCGCGGTGGCGCTGGTCCCGGTGCTGGTCCTGGTGGAGCGCCGGGCGTCGCACCCCGTACTCAACGTGCGCCTGTTCGGCGAGCGCATGCTGGCCTTCGCCAACCTCGCCTCCTTCTGCAACGCGCTGGCGCGCTCGGCGCTGATCCTGCTGGTCGCCCTCTACTTCCAGGCCGCCAGGGGCGTCGACGCCGTCACCGCGGCCCTGGGCGTGCTCCCTGTCCCGATCGGCATGGCCCTGGCCTCCCCGGTCACCGGCGCCCTCGGCCGCCGGATCAGGCCGTACGCGCTGTCGGTGGGGGGCACCCTGATGAGCGCGGCCGGGCTGGGCATCCTGCTCCTGAACACCGCTCCCGCCACGCCGTACTGGATCATCGGGGTTGGCCTGTTCCTGTGCGGCTGCGGCAGCGGCACCTTCCTGACCGGCAACACCACCCAGGTCATGGCGGCTCTGCCGGCGGGGAGCCTGGGAGTGGTGAACGGCTTCCGGCTTATGATCATGAATGTCGGGATCGTGCTGGGGGTCGCCCTCACGCTCAGCGTGCTGACCGGCTCGGTCAGCGCCGAGCTACGCGGGCAGGTGTACGCGGGCACGCTGTCGCGCCTCTCCCCCGTCGCCGTGGACCACCTGATGGCCGGCTTCCAGCGGACCTACGCGGTCCTGTTCTCCGTCGCCCTGTGCGGGGCCGTCGCCGCGGCGCTGGCCCGCCCTCGCCGTCCCCTTCGGGTGGCCGGGAACGACTGATCGGCTCGGCGGCGGGCCCGATAACCGGACATGGCCCCGTACCAGCGTGTCTCCCCCTCCTTGTGCGATATGGCCGACATAATGGAGACGGCCCGCCTGATCAGGATGGATGCCGGCACCCCCGCCCGGGTCGTCCCGGACATGTCTTCTCCCCAGAAACCCGCGTCGCACCGCCCCTCGGGTGTCCGACAGGAGGAGCACATGCGTTTCGTCACACGAATCGGGATGGCCACCGCGCTCATGATGAGTCCGGGCGTTCCGATAGAACCGGACGCCACCCCCACACCCACGCCCACACCCAGCCCCACGACGACGTCCACACCCACCCCCAGCGCCACCCCTACCCCCACCCCCACCCCCACCCCCACACCCACACCCAGCGCCACAGTGACGTCCAGCGCCACCTCCGACACCACCGCCACCGTCACCACCAAAAACCATCAGACGGTGACAATTCCCCCTATAGGGGGCAGAAACACCATCCCCAAGGCGCTGAAGAACGTCCCGTCGCTCCGCATCCTTCCCCCGTGGCCCCGCCAGGCCAGCCACGTCCGGATATTCGTGCACTGCCCTCCCTCGTCGAACCACGCGATCGTCGGCTCCACCGCGTTCAACCTGAAAGGGTCGAACCGTATCTACCGGGAGATCGGGGTAGGACTCTCCGACCGGGGATTGGCACACCGCGCCGCGTCCATCTCCTACTTCGCCCTGCCCGGACCCCACGGGGCCTGCCTGAAGTGCGTGAAGGTCACGATGAACAAGAAAACCCGGATCAGGCGGATCCGGGTGACCGGCCGGTCCTCCGCCCCGCTCTTCGTACGGAGATTCAGCATCTGGCAGTTCTTCGACTGATCGGGTGTCGCCAACGGGTCCGATCCTCACGCCACGAGGATCGGACCCGTGCTTCCCGGAAGCGGAGACGGCGGTCAGGAGCCGATCTTGCCGCCCCTCGCGTGCCAGGCGACCACGACGGACGGGCGGGGCTGGGAGGTGCCGCCGTCCGGCCAGTGGCTGCTGGGAGCCTCGGGGGTGGCGCCGTTGGTCTCGCCGGGGTGTTGCACGGCCACGAAGACGCTGCGCTGGTCCGCACTGACCAGCGGGCCGCAGGTCTCCGCGCCGACCGGCACGCTCAGGAACTGCTTGAGGTGGCCGCGCTCGGAACCACGGACCGGCATGACGAACAGGCCGTCGTTGGCACCGAGCTGGCTGCCGTCCGTGGCGATCCAGAGGTTGCCGTCGGCGTCGAAGGCCACGTTGTCCGGGCAGGAGATCGCCGAGACCTTGGTCTTGTCGAACCCGGCGAAGTAGGTCGCGGGGTCGTTCGGATCGCCGCAGACCAGCGGCAGGGACCAGGCGAAGGTCGTGGCCCCGGCGTCGTTCCGCCGCTCGACGATCTCCAGGATGTGGCCGTGCTTGTTGGCCGGGCGCGGGTTGGCCTCGTCCACCTGGGCCGGAGTCCGGTTGGTGTTGTTGGTCAGCGCCACGTAGACGCCGCCGGTGACGGGGTTGCGCTCCACGTCCTCGGGGCGGTCCATCTTGGTCGCCCCGACCTTGTCGGCCGCCACCCGGGTGTAGACGAGCACCTCCGCGGCCGTCATCCCCGGCACGTGCGAGACGTCACCGGTGACCAGCGGGATCCACTCGCCCGAGCCGTCGAACTGCCCGTCGGCCGGGAGCCTGCCGGTGCCGTCGATCTCGGTGGCGGGGCTGTCTCCGGTGAATTTGGCCACGTACAGCGTGCCGTCGTCCAGCAGGTCCCGGTTGTTCCGGTCGAAGCCGGGAATGTAGCGCTTCCTGGAGACGAACTTGTAGACGTACTCGAACCGGGAGTCGTCCCCCATGTAGGCCACCACCCGGCCGTCGGCGGCCAGGGAGGTGGTGGCGCCCTCGTGGGCCAGCCTGCCCAGGGCGGTGCGCTTGATCGGGGTGGAGTCCGGATCGAACGGGTCGATCTCCACGATCCAGCCGGTACGGTTGATCTCGTTCGGGTGTTTCGCCAGGTCGAACCGGTCCTCGACCCGGTCGAACCTGCGGTTTCCACTCGGGATGCCCGTCGTGGCGCTCACCCCGTACCGGGTGAGGTAGGGCTTCTGCGCCTCGGGCACGCCGTTGCCGTTGACGAAGTACTGGTTGAAGTTCTCCTCGCCGCTGAGCACCGTGCCCCACGGCGTGGTGCCGCCCGCGCAGTTGTTCAGCATGCCGACCGGCGTGGTGCCCCTCGGGTCGGCCGCGGTCTTCAGCAGGTCGCTGCCGGCCGCCGGGCCGGTGAACCTCATCCGGGTCTGCACGGTGATGCGACGGTTGTAGCGACGGGAGCCCTTGGTCACCAGCCTCCACTGGCCGGAGGCGCCCACCCGCTCGACCTCGACCACCGAGCCGCCGTGCGCGGCCATCGCGATCCTGATCTGCTCCTCCGTCGCGGCGGTGCCGTCCGTGTAACCGCGGAACATCAGGTTCTCGTCGGTGTACTCGTGGTTGACCCAGAGCAGGCCACGGTGCTGCCCCAGCTGGAAGAGCGTCACGTAGTCACAGTTGTAGCCGAACTGCTTGGCCTGCGCGGCGGCCGTCTGGTTCTCGAAGTCGAACGCCGGAGCGCCGGGCAGCACCGGGTCACCCCAGCCCACCACGACCGCCGACAGGTAGCCCGTGGGGACCGTCACCTTGTCGTCGGTGTTCGGCGCGATGGCGGTGAAGCGCGGGCCGCCCTTCCGGCCGGTGGCCTTCGCCCCCCGGTCCGGGTCGGCGACGGCAGGGAGCGCCGTACCGACCCCCACCCCGGCGACGACGGCGCCCAGGGCGCCCGCGCGCAGCACCCCGCGCCGGGTCATCGCCTCGGCGACCACGTCGCCGAAGTAGGTGTTGTCACTGGTGTTCATCACATCGTGGGCGCACTGGTCACCGCAACGGAACCGGCAGGTGAGCGCGCTGCGGCCACCCTTGTGAGGGCTCATGAGCAGGGGCAGCAGGCGACGCGGCGACATGTTCGCCACAGGGTCCTCCAAAAAGGGGTGGAGTCTTACCGCCCGGACGCTACGTGCGCCGGCCAAACCTGAGGTGAACGACATTTGCCCGGACGGTGAACCGTTCGGTGGAGCGGGCCCGGCGATCATCGGGATCGAGCAGCTCGGCGGTGCCCTGTCGTCGGGACGGCCCGCTCCGGCGGGCATCATGGAGGGCGTGCCGCCTTACAAGCCCGATCCCGCCAAGGTTCACGCCGTTCTCGACACCCAGCTGAGCTCCCTCGACGAGCCGCCCTACGACGGCCCTACCGGGGTCACGGCGCTGCTGGACGCCTGCGTGAGCGTGGTGCTGCGAGCCTTCGAGCGAGAGATCCGCCCGGAACGGGAGATCACCCGCTTCGCCGTACGGCACCTGCTGGACAGGCTGGCGACGGCCGCTCCCGGCCGGACCGTCGAGGTCCGGGTCCCGCCCTACGCGGCGGTGCAGTGCGTGGAAGGTCCCCGGCACACCCGCGGCACCCCGCCCAACGTGGTGGAGACCGACGCGCGCACCTGGCTGGACCTGGCCACCGGCCGTCTGACCTGGTCTGCGGCGATGGCCGCCGGTAAGGTCGCGGCGAGCGGAGCCCGCGCCGACCTGTCGGAGCATCTGCCTCTGCGATAGCCCTCGCCGTTCCCCGGCACATGGTGGGACGCTGAGCCTCTCTGGAGGCTCACCGCCCCACCGCCCCTCAGGGGGTGGGCTGGAGCCGGACGCCGAACCTGTCCTCGATGCAGCGCTGCTGTAGCTCCGGTGGCAGGTTGGCGCAGTCGCCGATCTTGCTGTAGAGCCAGCTCAGGAACGCCGCCGCGATGATCAGAGTGAGGACGCTCAGCGCTATGCCCACCCAGGCCCTGCCCGGGGCGGACTTCTTGACGAGCGCGACGATGCCGACGATCAGGCCGACGATCGCCACCAGCACACCGAGGCCGCAGACGACGAGCGACACGATGGCCACGATCCCGAGCACGAGCGCGGCGGTGCCGAGCCCGTCGCTCTGCCTGCGCCCCTCACCCGGATACGCCGGATAAGGCGCGGCGCCCGGATAGGCGGGCATGCCAGGCGGCGGGTACGGCGGCGGCTGGTAAGGGCCTGGCGCGCCCTGAGGCGGCTGGTAGGGGCCCTCCGCGGACGGCGTCTGCGGGCCGGGACCTCCGTAGGGCTGCCCGGCCTGCTGGGCCTCCCCGTATCTCGGCTGCTCCCCGTAGGCGTGCCGGCCCGAATAGCCCGGCTGGGGAGTGCCGGGAGCGGGCTCGGTGGGCCGAGGCTGGGCCGCGGGTTCCGCCGAGGGCTCAGGCGGTTCGTAGCGCGAGGGCTGGGTGGGGCCGGGGTGATCAGGACCGCCCGGAGCCTCCGAGGCGCCCTCCCAGCCGGGATACGCGGCGGGCGTGGCACCGGGCACGGGGTGCGGCGGCCGTTCCTCCGGTTCGGGGACTTCCCGCTCCCGCCCACCGGACTCCGGCGTCTCGTCCCCCTTGGGGGCGTCCGGATCACCGGCCTGGTCAGGCTGGGGGACCTCCGGCGCGACCGGCGTGTCCGGGTGCGGCGGCACCCTCGGCTCTTCGGGAACGGGGGGCGGTGGCCGGTTCGGCGTCTCGCCGGGGTCGGGTACGGGCGACTCGGGATCCGGCTCCTTCCACGGCTCCCGCCGCGGATCGGGCTGGTTCGGGTCCACAGGTGTTGTCACGTCTCTTCTCCCGACGCTTGGGCATGCCGGATATCTCACACTCCCCTGTCACCTGCCGACGAAACAGGCTGACACGGCAAAACACCGATGATCGTTCGGTCAGGGTGCGACATGCCACGGAACGGACCCTAGGTGCGAGCAGGGAAGAAGCCGACCTAGAATGAAGCATGTGTTGAAGGGCGACGGCCATCTGAGCCATGACCTTGACCCCCACGACCGGCCTCCGAAGGACGCATGTGGCGTCTTCGGGGTCTGGGCTCCTGGGGAGGAAGTCTCCAAACTCACCTACTACGGACTGTACGCGTTACAGCACCGCGGTCAGGAGTCCGCGGGCATCGCGGTCAGCGAGGGCAGCAGGATCCTCGTCTACAAGGACATGGGACTGGTCTCCCAGGTCTTCGACGAGTCCGTGCTCGGCACCCTCCGCGGCCACCTGGCGATCGGCCATTGCCGCTACTCGACGACCGGGTCGAGCGTCTGGGAGAACGCGCAGCCGACGCTGAGCTCGACCGAGGGTGGCGGGCTCGCGCTCGCCCACAACGGAAACCTGATCAACACCCCGGTGCTGGCCAGGCGTCTGGCCCCGGGGTCCACCCGGGCGACCACCGACACCGAGGTGCTGACGTCGCTGCTGGCCCAGGACCGCAGCCAGTCCATCGACGACGCGGCCGCCGAACTTCTTCCGCAGGTCAGGGGCGCCTACTCGCTCGTCTTCATGGACGAGCGGACACTTTACGCGGCCCGTGACCCCCAGGGCGTCCGCCCGCTGGTCCTGGGGCGCCTGGAGCGCGGCTGGGTGGTCGCCTCCGAGACCGCGGCCCTGGACATCGTGGGCGCCACGTTCGTCCGCGAGATCGAACCGGGTGAGCTGATCACCATCGACGAGCGCGGCGTGCGCTCGCGGAAGTTCGCGCTCGCCGAACCCAAGGGCTGCCTGTTCGAGTACGTCTACCTGGCCCGCCCGGACACCACGATCGCCGGGCGCGGCGTGCAGACCACGCGCGTCGAGATCGGCCGCATGCTGGCCCGCGAGCACCCGGTCGAGGCCGACCTGGTCATCCCCACGCCCGAGTCGGGCACCCCCGCCGCCGTCGGCTACGCCGAGGAGAGCGGGATCCCGTACGGCCAGGGCCTGGTCAAGAACTCCTACGTGGGCCGGACCTTCATCCAGCCGTCCCAGACGATCCGCCAGCTGGGCATCCGCCTGAAGCTCAACCCGCTGAAGGAGGTCGTCGCCGGCAAGCGCCTGATCGTCGTGGACGACTCGATCGTCCGGGGCAACACCCAGCGGGCGATCGTCAAGATGCTGCGCGAGGCGGGCGCCAGGGAGGTGCACGTCCGGATCTCCTCCCCGCCGGTCAGCTGGCCGTGCTTCTACGGCATCGACTTCGCCACCCGGGCCGAGCTGATCGCCGGTTCGCTCAGCGTGGAGGAGATCCGCGCCTCGCTCGGCGCCGACTCACTCGGATACATCTCGCTGGAGGGCCTGACCAAGGCCACCACGATCCCCGCCGACCGGCTCTGCCGCGCCTGCTTCGACGGTAACTACCCGATCCCGATCGACCAGGACAACGTGGGCAAATACGTGCTGGAGGCCAAGCATTGAGCAGGTCAGGCAGTCAGACCGCCCGGCCGACGAGAGAGGCCCCATGACCAGCTACGCGGCCGCAGGAGTGGACATCGACGCGGGTGAGCGCGCCGTCGAGTTGATGAGGTCGAAGGTCGCGCGGGCCCGGCGGCCCGAGGTCGTGGACGACGCCAGCGGCTTCGCCGGCCTCTTCGACGCCTCGGCCCTGCTGTCGTACCGGCGGCCGCTGCTCACCACGTCGACCGACGGCGTCGGCACCAAGGTCATGCTGGCCCAGCGGCTGGGCAAGCACGACACGATCGGCCTCGACCTGGTCGGCATGGTCGTGGACGACCTGGTGGTCTGCGGTGCCGAGCCGCTGTTCATGACCGACTACATCGCCTGCGGCAAGGTCGTTCCCGAGCGGATCGCCGAGATCGTGGGCGGCATCGCCGAGGGCTGCCGCCTGGCGGGCTGCGCCCTCATCGGCGGGGAGACCGCCGAGCATCCCGGAGCCATGGGCGCCGACGAGTACGACCTCGCGGGTGCCGCCACCGGCGTGGTGGAGGCCGACCGGATGCTCGGCCGGGACAGGGTCCGCGAGGGCGACGTGGTCCTCGCGCTGGCCTCCTCCGGCGTGCACTCCAACGGCTACTCGCTGGTCCGGCACATCATCGACCGGGCCGGGCTGTCGCTGGAGGCCGAACTGCCCGAGCTGGGCCGGACGCTGGGCGAGGAGCTGCTGGAGCCGACCAGGATCTACTCACTCGACTGCCTGGAGCTGGCCCGCACGGTCGACGTCCACGCGTACGCGCACATCACGGGCGGCGGCCTGGCGAGCAACCTGGCCCGTTCGCTGCCCGACGGGCTGGACGCGCTGCTCGACCGCTCGTCATGGACCCCGCCCGCCGTCTTCGAGGTGCTCGCCGGACACGGCCAGGTGGCCCAGGCCGACATGGACCGCACGTTCAACCTGGGCGTGGGCATGACCGCGATCGTCGCCGCGGAGGCCGTGCAGCCCGCCCTGGCGCTGCTCGGCGAGCGTGACCTTCCGGCCTGGGTGCTCGGCGAGATCGTCGAGGGCTCCGGCCAGGCACGTTTCCGATGACCCGATGGATCTTCCCCGCCCCGGGCCGGGGCGGGGAAGATCCCGGATAAGTCGAGTACCACGAAAAGCGCCCCGGACCACCGGAGCGCCGCATATTGTCGACTCCCAGCGAGAAGGACACCCGGCCGCTATGTGCTCACCGCCGGGTGCCCTGCTCACCGTCAAACCGAAACCCGCCTAGCGGCGCCCGGATGTCCCGTCGTCGCGGTCATCCTTGGAGCCGAAGTCATCGGCGTAATCGGCGTACCGATCCGCCAGCTCGTCGTAGGCGTCGTTGGAGTCGTCGTTGTGGTTGGAGTCGTCTCTGACTCCGAGCTCGTCGCGAAGACGCTCAAGATCAGTGCCACCGCTGTTGTACTTCAGCTGGCGAGCAACCTTGACCTGCTTGGCCTTTGCTCGGCCGCGCCCCATTGGCTCGACCCCCTCGTGTGGGGTCGTGCCCGACCCCTCGTCGCTAACGCACCACGCACTGACGCCACCTGACTTGAGGCGCCAGCTCTCGTTCGCCTACAACCGTACCCGTTTTACGCCCGGCTCGGTACGCCGTATGGGCGTGTGGGGCTAGTGGCCCAGCCAAATGCCCCTAATTCGCCCGACTTCCGACATTCTTCGCTCAGCCAGCCTATCGGCTGCGACAGCCGGAGGAACGCCGTCCTCCGCCGCAGTGGAGAAGATCTTAAGAGTCGTGTCGTAGATCTGGGTGGCCTTTGCCCGCGCCCGGTCCATGTCGAACCCGGCGATCTCGTCCGCGACCTGGATCACCCCGCCGGAGTTGACCACGTAGTCGGGCGCGTAGAGGATTCCCCGGTCGGCGAGCTGTTTCTCCACGCCGGGATGGGCCAGCTGGTTGTTGGCCCCGCCGCAGACGATCGTGGCGCGCAGGCGGGCCACCGTCTCGTCGTCCAGCGCCCCGCCGAGGGAGCACGGCGCGTAGACGTCGATGTCGGATCCGGTGAGCTCCAGCCGGTCGGCGACCACCTCCACCCGCGGGTGACGCCGCAGCAGCCGCTCCACGGCCGCCTCGCTCACGTCGCAGACCACGACCTCGGCGCCGTCCTCGACCAGGTGATCGACCAGGCGGTGGCCGACCTTGCCCACGCCCTCGACACCGACGCGCCTGCCGCGCAGCGTCGGCGTGCCGTAGGTGTACTCGGCGGCGGCGCGCATGCCCTGGAAAACGCCGTAGGCGGTCAGGATCGACGAGTCCCCGGCTCCGCCGTTGGCCAGCGTGCGGCCGGTCACGTAGGAGCTCTCGCGGGCCACGACGTCCATGTCCTCGCTGTAGGTGCCGACGTCACACGCGGTGTAGTAGCGGCCCCCGAGTGACTGGACGAACCGGCCGTAGGCGCGCAGCAGCGCCTCGCTCTTGTCCTTCGCCGGGTCGCCGATGATGACGGCCTTGCCGCCACCGAGGTCGAGTCCCGCCAGGGCGTTCTTGTAGGCCATCGCCCGTGAGAGATTGAGCACGTCCGCCAGCGCGGCCTGCTCGCTCTCGTAGGGGTAGAACCTGGTGCCGCCCAGGCCTGGGCCCAGGGCCGTGTTGTGGATGGCGATGATGGCCCGCAGGCCACTGCGCTCGTCGGAGCAGAAAACGACCTGCTCGTGCCTGTTCTGGCCGGTTACCGGGCCCGCGTCCTTGTGGGACAGCCCGAAGACGTCGGTCACTGTGGTGACTCCCAGTCGTCCGTTCCCGCCGCTCCGTTGCGGCGGAGATCGCCTTCAGCGTAACCACAAGCCCGCAGCGGGACGACTCACGCGAAGGTCTCATCACGCTTGACGAGGAGGCCGCCTCGCCGCCGTGGTTCCCGCGTTCGAAACGGTCAGGCCTTCGAAGGAGCGGAGGAGTCGCCCGGACGGCGGCCACGAAAGCCGGTCCGGTACGGACAGCGGCCCGTCGTTCGTGACACGATGCGGACGTGCTGCCCTACGCCGCGTACCTCCGCGTCTACGAGCCACTGGTCGCGTTCACCCCCGCGGAACGCGTCTCGTGGGCCGCCTACGCCGAGGCGGCCGACCGACCGCGCCGAGCCGGCGCCCTCCACGCCGAACACGGCGAGGCGGTGCGGCGCCTCCTGGGGATCCCACCGGCCCCGGCACCCGCCCAGGAGAGCCCCAACGCCTATCTGAGGCGCGTGGAGGAGGTCCTGTACGTCTGCCCATGGCAGAGCAGGCTGAGGTCGTGGCTGGCCTTCTCACGCTTCCGTGGGGCGACCCCGCCCAAGCTGATGGAGCGGTTCGTGCCACCCGCCGTCGCGGAGCAGACCGCCGACGACTTCGACCGGTTCAAGCGCCGTACCGACTCGGCCGCGCTGCGCACGCACATCCGCGGCTCCACCTGGCACGTTCCGACCTCGTGGTTCGTCCCCTTCGACGGCAACGAGCGCTGGCTGGTCATCGACGGCGACGGGAGCCAGGGGGGCACGACCACCACGCGCAATCTGATCTACGTCACCTCCATGGCCCACGCCAGGCGCCGCAGCGCCCGTGCCCTGCAGATCATCAGGAGGCAGGTCGGCGAGGTCTCGATCACCGCCGAGGTCGAGGACGTGGCGCGCTGGCTGGAGGAGTTCCACCCGCATTCGCTGGTCGAGCTCGACTACGGCGGCATCGTCAACCTCATGGACGACGAGACACTCCAGGCCGACGAGTCCGTGGCGGAGCTCGCGGCGGCGCTGACAGGTCTGGAAAAAGGCGAGGAAGAACTGGCGTTCGCCATGTACCAGCGCGTCATCCTCCGCTGGCGATCAATACAACTTCTCGAATCGGCAAACTGACTCGCAAATCATCCCTTCGACCTGCGTAAGTAGGTCCGTCGATGACCGGGGATGCACCTACGAACTGAGTAGTTTGCCGTTTTCACTGCGATACCACGAAACGTGTCGCTAGAATCACCGAGCGTGACAACAACACGTGCACAAGAGAGATGAGTCACTCAAAGACTCGCCAATCGCTCTACGTGGCTGTATGGTCACATCGGGTGATGCCGTATATGGCCCAAACTGCCGCACGCAATGGCCATAGGCGGACATCC
Organism: Streptosporangium sp. NPDC001681; assembly: GCF_040298085.1. Lineage (NCBI taxonomy): Bacteria > Bacillati > Actinomycetota > Actinomycetes > Streptosporangiales > Streptosporangiaceae > Streptosporangium > Streptosporangium sp. NPDC001681. The sequence goes on from NZ_JBEOZN010000057.1 coordinate 26,945, forward strand.
GTGACAAGCGTCAAGTCGCAGGATCGCTGTCGCCGGTCCACATGGAGGAGAGGCCGCACAAATGTCAGCTCGTACACCCGAGGCAGAGCCGCTGCTCACCCCGGCGGAGGTCGCAACCATGTTCCGCGTCGATCCCAAGACCGTGACCCGGTGGGCGAAGGCGGGCAAGTTGACGTCCATCCGCACCCTGGGTGGACACCGCCGGTACCGGGAGACCGAGGTTCGCGCGCTGCTCGCGGGGATTCCGCAGCAGCGCTCAGAGTAAGACGGGGGCCGTCACTGACCTAGGGGGATTGGTGCGCGCTCACCCTGTGAGCGCGTAGGCCACACAGGTTTATGGGGAGCGGCGTCGCCCGCCCGGCGCCGCCCCAGCCACCTGCCCGGTGTCCTTCCCGGGCCGTGGATCAGCTCGTCTGGTCCCGGAGCAGGTTGTCCAGCAACTCGCCGACCTGCGAGTCGTGCCTGGCCGCCACACCGAGCAGCGCCACCATGTGGTCGACCAGCATGCGCTCCAGGGTCGGCCGCTCGATGTCGCGGTGCTCCAGCCAGTCGAGGCCCGCGGTCTCGACGGAGGCGATCCAGGAACGCAGCGTGATGCGGAGCGCGGGGCCGGGCTCCTCGACCCGCATCTGCTTCATGATCAGTATGAACAGCCGGTTCCTGACCGAGTCGACGATTTCCCCGATGTCGCCGCTGCGGTTGGCGGGACCGCCCCTGAGCAGCGCGGCGAAACCCGCCGCGTGCTCCTCCACGAAGTCGAAGTATCGGGTGAGCCCTCCAGCCAGCTCGTCCAGCGGGCGGCCGTCCTCGTGGGGCTTGAGCCTTGCCTCCAACTGGGCCGCGGCGCTTTTCAGCGCGGCGACGTAGAGCTCCTGCTTGCCGCCGAAGTAGTGGTAGACCAGAGCCCGCGACGCGCCGGCCGCGGAGGCCACGTCATCGATCGACACGTCTTCCGCGTCCCGCCTGCTGAACAGCTCCAGGGCCGCCGCCATGAGCTCCTCACGGCGCCGGTCCACGCTGAGCCTGCGCCGCGCCGGTCGCGCGTCACCCGCCGCAGGTTTCGCCTGTTCGGCGGCTCCGGATGTCGAACCCACACCGTGCAGACTATCGGAGTCGGTACGCACGGCGTTGAGGTCAAGATCGGAGTTCCCTACCCCAAAGGCCGTACCCCATTCGGAACTCGATCGTTTTGAGTGACAGGTGCCCATCCACCATCGCGGGGGAGAGCCATGTCAGGACCGCCGGTCAACACCACCGTCACCCGAGCCCGCGGGTTCGCCGAGCCCGTCTTATCCGACGGGTGCGGACCACGCCCGAGACCCACGATCCGCAATGTGGCCGAACGGGCCGGTGTCTCCAAATCACTGGTCTCGCTCGTCCTGCGCGGATCGCCACACGTCAGCGAGCATCGCAGGCAGGCCGTGCTCCAGGCGGCCAGAGACCTCGGCTACCGGCCCAACGCGGTCGCGCGCAGCCTGGTCGAGGGCCGTACCCATCTGGTCGGGGCGCTCGTCGCCGACCTGCACAACCCGTTCTACGCCGAGTTCCTGGACGGCCTGCAGGAGAGCCTGCACGGCGACGGGCTGAGGCTCCTCATCGGCAACAGCCAGTGGGACCCCGCCTTCGAGGACGAGGCGGTCGAGGCATTCCTCGAACTGCGCGTCGACGGGCTCGTCCTGCTCGGCATCGCGCCCACCAGCGGCACGCTCATCGAGGCCACCGGCTACACGCCCACGGTCGTGGTGGGCGAGCGCGACATCGACCTCGGCGGCGTGGACATCGTCGTCGACGACGACCAACTCGGCGCCCGCCTGGCCGTCGACCACCTCGTGGAGCTCGGCCACCGCCGAATCGCCCACATAGAGGCCTCGGGCATCTCCTCCGGGCGCTTCCGGTGCGAGGGTTACCTGGTCGCGATGCGCAGGCACTCCCTGGCCCCGTACATCATGGTCGAGGAGGGGGCCTCCAGCGAGGAGGGCGGCGCGCGGGCCGCGCACAGCCTGCTCACCCGCGACCCCCGGCCCACAGCGATCTTCGCCGCCAACGACCTGGTGGCCATGGGCGTGCTCTCCGCGGCCGCCGAGCTGGGCCTGCGGGTTCCCGAGGACCTGTCCGTGGTCGGGTACGACAACATCCACCGTGCCGGGACCCAGCCGATCTCGCTGACCACCGTGGACCAGCCCCGCCGCGCCATGGGCCGTTCCGCCGCCGCGCTGCTGAACGACCGGATCGGCGACCCCGGCAAGGCCGCACGCCTGCGCCAGGTCGCGCCGCAGCTGGTCGTACGGAACAGCACGAGTTCCACCGAGCGCTGAAGCGCCTGCCTGGAGCGTTACAGGACGCCCAGGCAGGCTTCATCAACTCCCCAAAATCAGGTCAACATCGCGAACGCCGGTGTGCCGCCGGTGTTGACTCTGGCCGAGACGAGGGGGGTAACAATGCGTGATCCAGAACTGGTGTCATGCGCCCAGCGGGCCGCCGCCGAGCTTGAGCGGGCGTGGGCGCACTGGCGGGCCGCCCGGGGCCGCAGCGGAGACGCCGGAGCCGAGTCCGTCGCCAGTTACGTGGCCCATTCGATCGACCACCCGTGGGGGCGCCCGCGCGTGGTCCTCGGGCTGGACGCCGAGGACGCCAGGGAACTCGCCTCGCTCCTGCAGAAGCAGGAGGTCGGCGAGCACGCCTGGTAACAGAAGGTGACAGCCGGGTACATATCGCGACAACGGCCTAGCCATGGCGTCGCGCCGCGTAAGTTGGGTGGTTGACGACCTACTTGGGGGCGATGAGCGTGACCGGCAGAGCACTCGCGACGGCCCTTGTCCTGTGCGGCCTGAGCGCCGCCGCCTGCGGCGGCGGCACCGCGGACCTCGCGCGAGATCGTGTGGGAGTCCCACCGGCGGCCGCCACGACCGCCCGCCCCGTGACCGGCGACACGGCCGCCCCCCTGACCGGCCCCGCGGCCGGCGCGGCGAGCGGTTCCACGGCGAGTCCCACCGCGGCCGGAAAACCGCTGAGCGGCAAGGTCGTGGTCATCGACCCCGGCCACAACGGGCAGAACTACCGCCACCCCGCGGAGATCAACAAGCAGGTCGACGTGCTGACCAAGCGGAAGGCCTGCGACACCACGGGCACCGCCACCGCGAACGGCTACAGCGAGGCCGCCTTCGCCTGGGACGTCTCCCAGCGCCTGGACAAGATCCTCAAGAGCCGGGGCGCGAAGGTGGTGCTGACCCGCCAGAACAACAACGGCGTCGGACCGTGCATCACCCAGCGGGCCGCGATCGGCAACAAGGCCAAGGCGAACGCGGCGATCTCCATCCACGCCGACGGGGCGGGCCCCGCCAACCACGGCTTCCACGTGATCATGCCGAAGAAGATCAACGGCCCGGTCGACCCGGTGGTCAAGGACTCCGCGAGGCTCGGCATCGACGTGCGCGACGCCATGAGGCGCGGCACCGGCCTGTCGTACTCCACCTACATCGGCAAGGCGGCCCTGGACTACCGCAACGACCTCGGCGGCCTGAACCTCTCCACGGTTCCCAAGGTCCTCGTCGAGTGCGGCAACATGAAGAACCCGACCGAGGCGGCCAAGTTCCAGCAGGCGGCGTTCCGGCAGAAGATCGCGCTCTCCCTGGCCAACGGGCTGCAGCAGTACCTGACCCACTGAGGCCCGCTCAGCCTCTCGCCGGACCGGCCAGGCCCAGCGACCCGAGGTTGTCCTCGGCCGGGTGGCGGCGCGCGGCCGGACCGGCCGCGAAGGCCCGCAGGATGTTCGCCGTGGCCCTGCGGACGAAGGAGGCGGCCCGTTCCGTGACGCCGTGGCCGCAGCGGGCTCCCCGCATCGCGCACACCCAGCGCATCGTGCCCGAGGAGAACACGGCGGCGCCGCTCGGCACCGTGTAGTAGGCACTGTGCGCGACCGTGGAGCGTCCGCCGCAGTCGACCGGGGAGACGGACAGGACCTCCATCGGGCGGGGCACGCCCGCACCGACCCGGTCGGTCTCCACCCCCACCATGCCGGGGAAGGTGGTGCCGCGCCGCACCCCGGTCCCCTTGAAGATCCAGTTGCCGGGACGCCAGACCACGTAGGCGGACTCGGAGGGGAAGCAGTCGTACATCGGGCCGGTCAGCGAGCTCTCCGGCCTGCCGGTCGCGCGCCACAGGACCGTGTGGGCGTCCTCGGCGGCGTCCTTGTGGCAGACGACCAGGCGGCGGTGGCCCAGAGGCGTCGCGGCGAAGCGGATCCGCCAGTAGACGGCGTTGGCTCCGAGGAAGGCGAGGTTGGTGCCGTGGTCACGGGCCGCCTCGACGGTGCGGCGCATGCGTGCCGACCAGTACTCGTCGTGGCCCAGGGAGACCAGGCCCCTTGCCCCGTCGAGGAGGTGCGGGTCGCGGTCGAGATCCGCGCTCGTGACATAGGCGAGCGGGACACCGCTGTGCTCGGCGACCTCGATGGCGTCGCGTTCCATGTCCAGGAAGAGCCGCGCTCCCGATGTGTCGTAGGGGCGGTCGAAGCTGACCGCGCGGGACCTGTCCTCGAAACCGCCGGGCCCTCGGTAGAGGCTGCGGCCACCCCAGTCGTTGTACGCCTGCCAGGTGGTGACCGCGTTGACGACGACCAGGCGTCCCCTGGTGGAGGTGGACCTGACGGTGAGCGGCACGTAGCGACTGCCTCCGCTGGCGGCGTCCAGCCTGATCAGGTAGGAGCCCTCCGGCCAGCCGGAGGTGTCCACCTCGGGGCCCGGCTTCCAGTGGGCGGCGGTCACCGTGCGGGTGGCGGCGATCGTCCTGGCCGGGGCCTGCCTCATGCCGGGCAGCCCGCTCGCCCGCCAGACCTGCCTGGCCCCGGCTCCGCCGTACCAGCCCATGCGGAAGGCCCTGGCGGTGTAGCGGTCGGCGGTGGTCGAGACGTACAGCCGGAAGCTCTCTCCCGGCGGCACGCTCACCCGGTCGGCGAAGCCCTCGATCTCGTGCTCGGCGCCGCGGTGGCGCACTCGCCAGTCAGGGGTGCCCGGCCTGGCGTTCTCGATCGTGGTGGCGTCCGCCGCCCCGGCGCTCCGCACCGCGGACGCCGACGTCGAGGGAGTGGGCGAGGGCGGCTTTGCGGGCCGCTCGGCGGTGGCGCCACATCCGGCGACCAGCAGTATCGCCATCAGGGTCATCAGCGGTGTACGGGCCGAATGCCAGGACGTTTGGAACATGAGCAGCAGCATGTCCACCTGGAAGATCCTCCGCTGCCCTCCCCCGCCGGTCTTGGATGGTTCTTGGCCTCATGATCCGGATCGGCAAAGTAAAAGGCTTATCCGCCGATGGGTTTGGCATGATGCGAACCATGACTGACCTCCTTCCGCTTCCTGCCGCGTACACGTCCGTGGACGGCTCCCTCGGGCTCTCTCCCGGAGTCGGTGTCCAGGGCCCCGCCGGGCTGGTCGACGCGGTACGGCTCGCACTCGCCGTACTCGACCCGCGTCCCGACGGGGCAGGTGTGATCAGGGTGGAACCCGACGCGTCGCTCGGCGCCGAGTCGTACACCCTGGACGTGACGGCCCAGGGCGTGCGGATCGCGGCCGGAGACCGCGCCGGGGCCTTCTACGCGGGCCAGACGCTCCGGCAGCTGCTCCCCGCCGCGGCGTTCCGCACGGTGGCGGGGACGGGCTGGAGCGTCCCCCTCGGCCAGGTGCGGGACGCGCCCCGGTTCTCCTGGCGCGGGGTGCACCTGGACGTGGCACGGCACTTCATGCCCAAGCGCGAGGTGCTCAGGATGGTCGACCTCATGGCGGCGCACAAGCTGAACCGCCTCCACCTGCACCTGGTGGACGACCAGGGCTGGCGGGTCGAGAGCCGCAGGCACCCGCGGCTGCACGAGGTGGGCTCGCACCGCCCGCGCACGGTCACCAGCTACTACCGGGAGGACCTCGCCTTCGACGACGTGCCGCACGGCGGCTACTACACGCTGGACGACCTCGCCGAGATCGGCGCCTACGCGCGGGCCCGCGCCGTGACCGTCGTGCCCGAGATCGACGTGCCGGGACACGCCTCGGCGATCCTCGCCGCCTATCCCGAGCTGGACGCCCGCGCCACCGGCGGCCGGCGGCCCGAGCCCTTCCGGGTGCTGGAGCGCTGGGGCATCTCCCCCGCGATCCTGGCCCCGCTGCCCGGCACCGTCGACTTCCTGACCGACGTGTTCGACGAGATCCTGGCGGCGCTGGGCGAGACCCCGTACGTCCATATCGGCGGGGACGAATGCGTGCTCGACGACTGGGCCGCCTCCCCCGAGATCGTCGCCTTCCAGGCGGAGCTGGGGCTGGGAAGCCTCGCCGACCTGCACGCCTGGTTCCTGCGCCGGCTGGCGGATGTACTGGCGACACGTGGCAGCCGGGCCGTGGTGTGGGACGAGGCGTTCGTCAGCGGCATGCTCAGGCCCGACACGATCGTGATGCCCTGGCGCGGCCCCGGGGTGGCCAGGCGCGCCGCCGCGGCCGGGCACGACGTGGTGCAGACTCCGGTCTTCCCGCTGTACTTCGACTACGCCGAGGCCGCGTCCGAGCTGGAGCCGGTGGCGATCGGCGACACGATCACCGTCTCGGACGTCGCGGCCTTCGCCCCGGCGCCACAGGAGTGGACGGCCGGGGAGCGGGAGCGCGTGCTCGGGGCGCAGTTCCAGCTGTGGAGCGAGCGGCTGCCCGACGGGCGCGCGGTGGACTACCGGGCCTGGCCCCGGGGGTGCGCGCTGGCCGAGGTCACCTGGTCGGGCTCGGCCGGGGCCGGGTTCGACGCCCGGCTGGAGACGCATCTGGGCCGCCTCGACGCGCTCGGCGTCGAGTACCGGCCGCCGGCCGGCCCGCACCCCTGGCAGCTGGGCGGTACCGGCCATCGGCGGCACCGGCCAGGGGTCGTCAGGGCGGACGAGGCCATGAGGCATCTGGAGGAGAAGACCCACGACGCCGACTCGACCCGGCCCAGCCTCTGACCCCGGCCGACCGGGGCGGGCCGGGGCGGAGGACCCATGACCGCCCCGGTCGGCCGGAGAGAACCGGCAGCGGATCAGCCCGCCACCTGGTAGCCGGCCTCCTTGATGGCGGCGCGGATGGCCGCGTCGTCGGGAGAGTCACCGGAGACGTCGACCCTGCCGGTTTCGAGGTCGACGTCGACACCGGTGACGCCGGAGACCTCGCCGACCTCCTCCTTGACCGAGCTCACGCAGTGGCCACAGGTCATGCCGGTGACGGTGTATGTGATCACGCTCATCGTGCCTCCAATGCCCCAAGGTTACCCACCCAGGGTATATCGCCTCCCTGGCGGGGGCGGATCAGGCCGCGGTACGGCCGATTATCTGGCGGAGGTCCACCACGCCGTGACGGCGGAGCCTGCGGGCGAGCTCGCGGTTGACGCGATGCGCCCAGAAGGGCCCCTCGTAGATCAGCGCGCTGTAGCCCTGAACGAGCGTGGCCCCGGCGAGCAGGCGCTCCCAGACGTCGTCCACGTCCTCGACGCCGCCTACGGAGACGAGCACCAGGCGGTCGCCCACCCTCGCGCGCAGCCTGCGCAGCACTTCCAGGGACCTGGCCTTCAGCGGCCTGCCGGACAGGCCGCCGCTCTGCTGAGCCCGGTCACGCTCCGCGCCGGTCAGCGCCTGCCTGCTGATCGTGGTGTTGGTGGCGATGATGCCGTCGAGACCGAGCTCCAGGGCCAGGTCGGCGACCGCGTCCACATCGTCGTCCGCCAGGTCGGGCGCTATCTTGACCAGCAGCGGGGTGCGCTTGGGGGTGGCGTCGGCGATCTCCTTCACCGCCCGCAGCAACGGGCCGAGCAGCTCCACGGCCTGGAGGTCGCGCAGCCCGGGGGTGTTGGGCGAGCTGACGTTGACGACCAGGTAGTCGGCCAGTGGAGCGAGCTTTCTGGCGCTGGTCACGTAGTCGTCGACGGCCCCCGACTCGGGCACCACCTTGGTCTTGCCGATGTTGACGCCGACGATCGCCGGAACGCCCCTGGGCCTGCTCAGCAGCCGGGCCGCCGCGGAGGCTCCGGCGTTGTTGAAACCCATCCTGTTGATGATCGCCCGGTTTCCCACGAGGCGGAACAGCCGGGGCCGGGCGTTGCCCGGCTGCGCGTGGGCGGTGATCGTGCCGACCTCGACGTGGCTGAAGCCGAGCGCGGACATGGCCTCCACGCAGCCGGCGTCCTTGTCGAAGCCGGCCGCCAGCCCGAACGGGCCGGGGAAGTGCACGCCGAAGGCCTGCACGCGCAGTGCGGGATCGCGCGGCGCGAGGCTGCGGTGAAGCAGCCTCTTGACCACGGGCATGACCGAGAGGGCACGGAGCGCGCGCACCGTCAGATGGTGCGCGTCCTCCGCGTCGAGGCGGCTGAGGACCTGCGAGAAGACGAATCTGTACATCACCGATCAGGTTAGTGCCGGCTCGCGCCGACCAGGTCACCGGTGTGTCTGATCAGCGGGCATTCGCCGGGTTCAACCCCCGGGACGTGAGCAGGATCACCGCATTTCTCCGGCTCCCTCACCAAGCAGCTCGGCTGCGAGGTCGGCGACGCGACGGCGACTGTCCCTGGCCTGCTTGCGCAGGCCGGTGAAGGCCTGGGTGGCGGTCAGGTCGTGCTTTCCCATCAGGTAGCCGATCGCCCGCTCGATGACCACGCGGTAGTCGAGGGCGTACTGGAGCTGCTCGGCCAGCGCGCTCTTCTCCTCGGCGGCCATCGCGGCGGCGAGCAGTTGCTCGATCACGTCCGCGTAGCCGTAGAGGGCTTGAATGTCCGACTCGTCCCACTGGTAAACCGTGGCCTGGTAGACGTTCAACGTACCCACCGGCTCGCTGCCAAGCCGGACGGGCACCCCGGCCACCGCCCGCACCTCCGGGTGGAGCCGGTCGGCGAGTTTCGGCCAGCGCGGATCGACGCTCACGTCGCTTGAGGTCACCGCGCAATTCTCTTCAAACGCGGAAACGCACGGCCCCTGACCAAGATGGAGCTGCGCGCCCTCAAGACTCCGCCCCGGATCGTCGGTGGCGACCAAATAACGAAGATCCTTGCCCTCCTCCGCGAACATCAGCCCCGCACCCGAATACCCGAACAGCGAGTTCACCACGTCCACAGCACGCTCCAACTGATGGACTATGCCTGTGGCGGACGAGGTCGTCCTGAGCTTTCTCAAACTCGCGACCAGCGCTTCCGGATCAATGTGAGTCATATGTGGGGCGCCTTTCAGCGTCGACCTGGCTACTTGACATGCACACTACGACTGCCCAGAAATAGGAGTTCTATTGGCCAGCGTTTGGAGAACCATCACCATGAGCTCGCCGAGGCGTTCTCCGGCCCGGACTTTCGCGGGTTGCCATTCATGGCTCATCCGGTCGTAGAAATTCAGGGTGCCGATCAGCTGTTCCTCGGTTCGCAACGGCACCGAGAGCACCGCACGGACCTCCGAGACCCGCGCGGCCACGCCGGGGAACCCGAGGGGTCTGGCCGCCCGCAGGTCGTCGACCGTGACGTCTTCCCCTCGGGCCAGGCTCTCGATGGCCGGCCCGGAACCGATCTGCTCCTGGATCAGCTCCAGGCGCCGGCCGTGGTCGTCGGAACCGCCGATCGCTCGCAACCGGTCGTGGTCGTCTATCAGCATGAGCGCCGCGCCGTCGGCGCCGAGAACGTCGGCGAGAGCACCGAGGGTGCGATCGATGAGCCGGGAGAGTTCGAGGACCTGTGTCATGGGCGGGCTTCCTCCACGTCGAGGTAGCTCCGCGGACACAGGGCGGAATGATCTGCGGATCAGAGCCTAGTGCTGCCCGATGACTCCGGCCAAGCGGTTCCTCTCCCCGGCCGCATATCGCCGTCAACACATCGTTAAGCGTTCGGCAAACAGAGATCGGCAGGGTGGATACATGAACACCCTGTCACGTTCGGCCATCGCCCGGCGGCGGCGCACCCTGGCGCACATCGTGCTCCGCGACCTCGCGGAAACCGGTGATGTCACACTCCCTGTCTGGTGGGAGGAGGAGATCCAGCGGGAGTTCGACGGGCTCGGCGGGTTTCTGGCCGAGCTGAGCCGGCAGTGGTGGACCGCCTACGCCGCGCATCTGGACGCGCTGATCGAGCTCGGCGTCGACGACCCGTCCCAGGCGTGGGACGACGTCGCGGCGCAGATGCCGCAGCTACGGGCCGTCCTCGACGCCTACCCGGACGAGGCGGCACTCGCCGAGGCCGAGCGGCGGCACTGCGACGTCCTGCGCTGGATCACCCGGCGCGAATCCCGGCCCGCGGCCTGAGGCTTTACCCGGAGTGGAAAGAATATTCACCGGAAATCGGGTAGCCATGAACGATGGTCCGAACTGTCCAAGGTGAGTCATCGCCGCACGGAAATCCCGATGACAACTCCGCCGACCTGCGCCTGGGCATACGCCTGACGCTTGCGGTGGTGGCGGTGGCGATCTTCACGGTGCCGTTCGTGGTCCTGCTCGTACTCGTGAAGACCTCCTCCTCACCGCTCAGGAGCTTCGACGAGAGCATCGCCCTCCAGCTGCACGCCCAGGCACTGGAGCACCCCGGCTACACGGCCTTCCTCAACGTGGCGACCGAGGTGTTCGGCCCCTGGACATGGCGTGGGCTGGTGCTGCTGACCGCCGCCTGGCTCTGGTACCGGGGCGCGCCGCGGCTGGCCGTCTGGGCGGTCGCCACGACCACCTTCGGCGGCCTGCTGAACCTCGCGGTCAAGGGGATCGTCGACCGCGCCCGGCCCGACCTGCCCGATCCGGTGGCCTCGGCGCCCGGCGCCTCCTTTCCCTCCGGCCACGCGATGGGCGCCGCGCTGGGCGCGTGCATCCTCGTGCTCGTCTGGCTGCCCTTCCTGCGGACTCCGGCCTCCCGGATCGCCGCCTGGATCGTCGCGGCGGTCGTCGTGGTGTTCGTCGCCTACAGCCGGGTGGCGCTCGGCGTCCACTGGACCAGCGACGTCGTCGCCGGGGTCGCGCTGGGCGTGGTGGTCGTGGTGGGGACGGCCGTGGGCTTCGAGGCCTGGCGCCGGGGAGAGGGCCGCAAACCCGTCGAGCCGTCCATGGAGGGCATCGAACCCGAGGCGTTCCGGTGAGGCCATTCGGGGTAGCCGACGCGCCATGTCAAAAATGTCGGTGGATTTCAGAGGCGTGACGCGCCTCATCCTGGTGCCGCTGGCCATCATGGCCGCCCTGACGATCGGCGTCGGACTCCTCATCACCAAGATCCTGCAGACGACGACCCTCGTGGCGAACGACCAGGGGGTCAACGAGCAGCTGGCCCAGGGCCGCACCGCCTACTGGAGTTCGATCACCGACGTGGTGTCGGGCCTGTCCGACACCCCGGTGATCATCACTGCGACCGCGTTGCTCGTCATCGGCTTCCGGCTGGTCTTCAGGCGCTGGAACGAATCGATCTTCCTCGCGCTGGCGGTCTTCTCCCAGTCGGCGATCTTCCTGCTGGCCACCGTCTTCGCCCAGCGCAAGCGGCCCGCCGTCGAGCATCTCGACCCCGCCCCGCCCACTTCCAGCTTCCCCTCGGGCCACACCAGTGCCGCTGTCGCCTTCTACTGCGGCGTCGCCCTGGTGCTGACCGTCCACACCCACCGTTACAAGATCCTGAACGTGCTGTGGTGGCTGGTCGGCCTGGGCATCCCCCTCGGCATCGGCTACTCGCGCATGTATCGCGGCATGCACCACCTGAGCGACGTGAGCTGGGGCTTCCTGCTCGGCCTGGTCTGCATCGCGGTGGCGGCCAACGCGCTGCTGTTCCGGCCGGTGGTGCGGGAGAGGGAGAAGGCCCCGAGACCACGGGGAGACGCCCGGTCGTACCAGGAATCAGCCGAGAGGTGAGAGAGACATTCCCCACCCGCGGGATCGCTTCACATGAGACCGTTATGAAGCAGCGTCACCAAGTCTCACATCTGTCACTTGGGGTCGCTCAATGATCGCCCTGCGCTACGAAGTAAGATAGAAACCCCAATAGGGAGATTCACCTCTCTCCGGCGGGGCACGAGCAGCCAGCCGGCCGGACAGAGAGACGTTCGACGGCTACCCTCAAGGAAGGAAGCCGGCCATGGATCATCAGTCCGTCGTCTGCGTCAAATGTACGGGCGTTCTCCTCGCCACCGACTCCCGCACCTACACGGCACAGCGAGGTCGCCTGATCCTGACCAACGGCTACTGCGGCTGCCCTGCCGCGCAGGCCCCCGTCGAGCAGGTCACCGAGCAGCAGCAGCCCCAGCCCGCCGCGGAGCAGCCCGTCGCGCACCCGCAGCCCGCGCACACCCCTCAGCAGAACGCACAGCCCGCAGGCCAGAACTCGATGGTGGTCGCCTAGCGACATCCGCGGAGGGAGCGGTCGCGGCGTCGGGGGGCGTACGCGACGGCTCGGCCACTCAGCGGCCCCGCGTGTTCAGCCGCTGAGTCCCCAGGCCAGCACCACCGACAGACCGCTCGTCGCGAGCAGGCCGACGAGCACCACTATCGCAATCACCCGACGGTTCATACCCGAAAGCCTAGCCAGGCCGTTCGGGTGCTCCCGCACGTCCGCGTGCGGTCTGACCGCTGCTACGTCGGCCAGGCGGTCGGGATGAACTGCTCTCGCTCCGCGCGGATGATGTGGATCACCGCGTTGATGAGTGCCAGGTGGGTGAACGCCTGGGGAAAGTTGCCGAGGTGGCGCCCGGTCACCGGGTCGATCTCCTCGGCGTAGAGTCCGAGGGCGCTGGCGAAGGAGAGGACCCGCTCGCAGAGCCTGCGGGCCCGGGTGTACTCCCCGATATCGGTCAGCGCCGAGACGAGCCAGAACGAGCAGATCGTGAAGGTGCCCTCCTCGCCCGACATGCCGTCGTCCGTGTACTCCGTCCTGTAGCGCAGGACCAGGTCGTCGGCTGTCAGCTCGTCGGCGATGGCCAGAACGGTGGCACGGACCCGGGGATCACTGGCCGGCAGGAAGTGCACCAGCGGGATGAGCAGGAGTGACGCGTCGAGAGCGTCGGAGTCGTAGTGCTGCTTGAACACGCCTCGCTCGCTGACACCGTTGGCGCACACGTCGGCGTGGATCTCGTCGGCGATCGCCTGCCAGTGCGCGGCCAGCTCGAACTCCTCCCTGAGCAGGGCGAGCCGGGTGCCCCTGTCGATCGCCACCCAGCACATGACCTTCGAGGAGGTGAAGTGCCGTGGCTCTCCGCGCACCTCCCATATGCCCCGGTCGGGCTCCTGCCAGTGTCTGATGGCCGACTCGACCTGTCGCTTCAGGACGGGCCAGATCCGCTCGTCCAGGCGGTCCCGCGACCGGGTGTGGATGTAGAAGGAGTCGAGGACGGCGCCCCAGACGTCGTTCTGGCGGTGCTGGTAGGCGTCGTTGCCGATCCGGACGGGCCTGGCGCCCTCGTATCCGTGAAGATGGTCGAGGACGTACTCCTTCAGCTCACGCTCACCGTCGACGCCGTACATGATCTGGAGTTCCTCGTCCCGCTCCGCGACGTCGGCGATGAACCAGAAGAAGTCGTCGGCCTCCCAGTCGAAGCCCAGCGTGTAGAGGCCCCAGAGGGCGAGGGTCGAGTCCCTGATCCAGGAGTAGCGGTAGTCCCAGTTGCGGCTGCCGCCCGGGGTCTCGGGCAGGGAGGTGGTCGCCGCCGCGACGAGCGCGCCCGTCGGGGCGAAGGTCAGGCCCTTGAGGGTGAGGGCGCTGCGCTCCAGGTAGCTCCGCCAGTGGTGGTCGGGAAAGTTTCCCCTGGCGAGCCAGTGCTGCCAGTGGTGGGCGGTCCACACCAGCCGCTCGTAGGCCTCCTCGAAGGTGTACGGCGGCTCGTGCACGGTCCACGACAGCGCGCAGAAGCGCGTGTCCCCCTCCTTGAGGAGGGTGCGCGCCGTCGCTCGGCCGGCCTCGAACCCCAGCCGCAGGTCCGTGGTGAGCCTGAGCTCCAGGCTCTGCCCCGCCGCCCTCGCGACGCCCTGGTGGTAGCCCCTGTCGGTGTACGACCAGCGGGCGGGGATGCGGCCGTAGTCGAACATCGGCTCGCAGCCGAGCGTGACCTGTGCCTCCCCGCTGACGCAGCGCGCCGTGCGGAGCAGCACGTGGGAGGCGTCGTAGTCGGTCGGTGCCCTCCGGTGCGTGTGGGAGAGCTCCTCGTGGTGGTGCCAGGGTCCCACCAGGAGCAGGTCGCGCACGATGACCCAGCCGGTGGGCGTGCCCCAGCTCGTCTCCAGGATCATGGTGCCGGGCAGGTAGCGGCGCGCGGCGGGCACCCTCAGATCCGCGGGACCGAACCTGAAGCCTCCCGCGCCCCGATCGAGGATGGCGGCGAAGACGCTGGGAGAGTCCATCCTGGGCAGGCAGAGCCACTCGACGTTCCCACTCGGCGCGATCAGCGCGGTGACCTCACAGTCGGACAGGAACGCGTAGTCGGCGATGGGCGGGAAGGGAGAGTGGCCCAGCACGCTCACCGGTGGATCCGCTGTCATGAGCCCTTTTCTCCCCCCGGGTCGCCCTGCTCGGGAACACCTGCCGTCACGCCCACCGGTTCCGGGATCTCCGGTCCGCGGCGGGGAACCAGGCTGTCCGCTTCGCCAGGCCCCCCGCCCGCCGGCCCCCCGGGTCAGGTGGTGGTCTCCACCATCTCCTGGAATTCCCCGGGAAGCTGTGCCAGAACATGATCGAAAACTTCGTCGTCGACCATCTCGCGCACCGTGACCAGAACGGCCCGCACTCCGGCGGTGGCCTCCTTCATGGTCAGGCCGGTGCGCTCGCTGACCCGGGTGACGAAGTCATGCAGCCCGAAGTCCTCGACCCTGTCCTGTACGTGAAGCGAACCCCGCAGGGGTTCCGGCAGTGATATCGCGAGACGCCTGGCCTCCCCCGCGCTCAGCCGATCTCCCAGCATCTCCACAGTCGCGCGAGCGAGGTCTTCCGCCTCCTGGCGCGACAGGGCCGCGCGCTCCGCCACGGCGCGAATGAAGTCCTTGTATTCCATGTCGTCCCCCTCGACCGGCTAGCCTTCCCGGTCGGTACGAGAATGAACGCCCAGGTCACGACCTGTGTCGAGGACTTCCTGCCCGGGGAGCCGGCTACCTCGCCCCGGCACGGTGCTCCTGCGGGCTGACCCCGCGTACCCGCTTGAAGGCCGTGCTGAGCGCGAACGAGCTGCCGTACCCGACCTGAGCGGCCACCGCGCCGACCGTGGCGTCGGTCTCGCGCAGCAGGTCGGCGGCCATGGCCAGCCGCCAGCCGGTGAGGAAGGCCATCGGGGACTCACCGACCAGCTCGGTGAAACGGCGGGCCAGGGCCGCGCGGGAGACGCCGGCCCCGGCGGCCAGGGCGGCCACGGTCCAGGGGTGGGCGGGGTTGTTGTGCAGCATGCGCAGGGCCTTGCCCACCACGGGATCGCTGTGCGCCCGGTACCAGGCGGGGGCCCCGGCCTCGGGACGGGAGAACCAGGCCCGCAGGACGGCGATGAGCAGCAGGTCGAGCAGCCGGTCGAGAACGGCCTCCTGCCCCGGCTCGTCCTTGACGATCTCGTCGGCGAGCAACGGGATGATGGGGCAGTTCCAGGCGCCTTCCGGCAGGACCAGCAGCGTGGGCAGCGCCTCCAGTAGACGCCGGCTGATCTCCCCGCGCATCTGGTAGGCGCCGGTGAGGATCATCGTCGACCCGTCCGGGCTGTTGCCCCAGGTGCGGATGCCCAGATCCATCGCCTGGGCCAGGTCCCGCCCGTCGAGGGTGGTGCAGTGCTGCCCGGGGTGGATCACCACCTGGGGAGGCGTGGCCGGGTCGTCGGCGACGGTGTAGGGATCGGGACCGCGGATGATCGCGACGTCCCCGGGGCCCAGGCGCACCGCGTCACCGCCGTCGGGGACCACCCACGCCTCGCCCCGCACCATGGCCGCCAGGGCGAGCGGCGCCCGATCCTGGATGCGGAGGGACCAGGGCGGGCTCAGGATCGAGCGGAGCAGGAACGCTCCACGGGCTCTCGGCCCGTCCAGGAGGTCGGTGAGTGCGTCCACGGACTCACTTTAGACGTTGGAACATGGAATTGCGCTTCTCAACCATGGACCGTCTCACCATTTCCCGGTTCACTGGCGGTATGACGGAGAACACGCACGAGAAGAGCACGACGCTGGTCCTCGGAGGCACCGGCAAGACCGGCCGCCGGGTGGTGGAGTGGAGCGGCTCTACGAGCTGACCGGCCCCCGGCTGCTGACCTTCGCCGACGCGGCCGCGGAGATCTCCAAGGCGACCGGCCGCGAGATCGGCTACCTGCCGGTCTCCCCCGAGGAGTACGCGGCCGGGCTGGTCGAGCACGGCGTACCGGCCGGGTACGCGACGCAGTTGGCCGGGCTCTTCACCGATGTCCTGGACGGCCGCAACGCCCACCTGACGGACGGCGTCCGGCGTGCCCTGGGCAGGGAGCCCAGGGATTTCACCGACTACGCGCGAGAGGCCGCCGCCACCGGTGTCTGGGGCGGCTAGCGGGACGGCGGCGAGCGGGGCGCACGGGTGCCGCCCCGCCCGGGTGCCGCCACGGTCGCGATCTCGGTCGCGGTCGCTCTGGACCGACGGCCCGGTGACGGCGAGCGGGGCGCACGGGTGCCGCCTCTCGTCGGTTCCGCCCGCCCGGGACCCCGGTGGCGGCGAGCGCGTCCGCTCCCGCCGCCGGAGTTTCGACGACAGTCAAGGAGGATGTGATGTTGATGCTGTTCCGAGGCGTCGCGCTGGTCGCGGCGACGATCACCGTGGGGCTCATGGCGGGCCTCTTCTACGCCTACACCTGCTCCGTCATGCCCGGCCTGGGCCAGACGGACGACCGGACCTTCGTCGGCGCGATGCGGCGGATCAACGTGGCGATCCTCAACGGCTGGTTCGCCGTCTGCTTCGGCGGCGCGCTGGTGCTGACCGTCCTGGCCGCGGTGCTCCACCTCCACCGGGAGGGACGCCCCGTGCTGCCCTGGATCGTGGCCGCGCTCGTCCTGTACGTGGTGGTGCTCGTCATCACCATGCGGGTCAACGTGCCGCTCAACAACGCGCTCGACGCGGCCGGGGAGCCCGACGGCGTCGCCGACCTCGCGGCGGTGCGCGAGCGGTTCGAGGCGATGTGGGTTCGCTGGAACCTCGCCCGCACCGTGGCGTGCGTCGCCGCCTTCGGCTGCCTTGCCTGGGCCCTCGTGCTGTACGGGCGCATCGGGCCATCGGGCGGCTCGTGACCCGGGCGGGCTGCCCGCCCGCGCCCACCACCGGGAGCCCTCACCGGGGAGACCTCACCCGGAGGACTCCGGGCGGTGACCGTATGGGGAACCAGCCGGCCCCTGCCAGAGAACTGCCAGAAAAGCGTGCCACGATTCCCGCCGTACGCGAGCGACTCCCCCACCGCCGAGTTCACCGGAGGGAACATGGAAAGGATCGACATCAGCCACCGCCTGCGAGGACCGGTCGTCGCGACGATCACTGCGCTCGCACTGACCGCCGGGGCGGCTCCCGCCCTGGCCCGGACGGCGCCGGTCTCCTTCACCCCGGCCGCCACCAGGGCGGACTCCTTCGACCTCATGTGGCCGTCGGCACATCCGGTCGAACTGCGGAGCGCCCCCAGGCGGCTCTCCGTGACCTACACCTACCAGGGACGCGAGCACACCCTTGACGGCTTTCTCGCACGAACGAAGACCAACGGCTTCGTCGTCCTGGACGGCCAGAAGATCGTGAACGAGCGCTACGTCCAGGCCGATCCCGACACCCGGTTCCAGTCCTGGTCAATGGCGAAGTCCTTCACGTCGGCCGCGGTCGGCATCGCCCTGCACGAGGGGCACATCCGCTCGATCGACGACCCGGTGACCGGCTACCTGCCCGAACTACGCGGCTCGGGCTACAACGGAGTGTCCATCCGCGACCTGCTCCGGATGTCGTCGGGAATCGACTGGGACGAGCGCTCCGACGTGCCTGACCTGCACAGGAGCGCCATCCGGGGCCAGTCGGTCACGAAACTGGCGGCGCGGCAGGTACGCGGCTGGAAACCCGGCAGCAGGTTCGAGTACACAAGCATGAACTCCTTCGTGCTCGCCAAGATCGTCAGCCGCGCCACGGGCACGCCGTACCACCGGTACGTGGAGAAGAAGATCTGGCAGCCCGCCGGCATGGCGTCCACGGTACGCGTCGACAGCGACTCGGGCGGCGACAGCCTCGGCTACTGCTGCTACCACGCCACCGACCGCGACTTCGCCCGGTTCGGCCTGCTCTACCTCCGCGACGGGCGGGCAGGAGGGCGCCAGGTGGTGCCGCGCTCCTGGGTCAGGAAGTCGACCACACCCTCCGCTTCCTTCAGCCCCGGCTACGGGCTGCACTGGTGGCTCGGCGGCGACGGCCGGGGCGACTTCATGGCCGCCGGGCTCGGCGGGCAGTACATCTACGTCTCGCCCAGGCACGGGGTGGTCGTCGTCAAGTCGGCCCGCTCCGCCTTGGACCAGAACCAGGGCGAGACGCTGGCCGCGTTCCGCGCCGTGGCCGCCGAGGTGGCGAGAACCCGCTGACGCCGGACCGCCCGCGGGAGGACGCCCCCAGGGCGTGTTCTGTGGATCTTCGCCTGTGCTGCGGACCGGCCGGACGGACGCCCCGCACGGCGGAGGAGCTCATGACGGAGTCATGGGCGACGACGACAACGCCGCGGGGCGTCCGTCCGGGCAGTACACCTAGCGTGATCCGCCGCGCAGCAGCTCGACGATCGCGCCGATGTCGGCGTCGCCCCAGCCGCGCTCGGCCGCCTCCTCGTAACGCCGCTCGACCAGCCGGGCGACGGGCAGCTCAAGACCGCTCGACTCGGCCAGCTCTGCGGCGAGCCGCACGTCCTTGGCGGCGAGCCTCGTCGTGAACCAGCCCTGGTGGTCGCCGGCCAGGACGTCGTCGATCCGGTTGTGCAGGGCGGGCGCGACGGTGGGCCACTGGAAGAGGAAGTCGTGCAGCAGCACGTTGTCGAGGCCGGCGGCCTGGCTCGTGGCCGTCACCTCGGCGAGCGCCGCGATTCCGGACATGAGCAGGTAGTTGTTCAGCAGCTTGAAAGCGAGCGCGGCGCCGGGGTCGGCGCCGCAGTAGGAGTAGGAGGCGAAGGCCTCCGTCCACACCGGCTTCAGCTCGTCGACGAGGTCGCGCTCGCCACCCACCAGGACCGTGGCCTTCCCCTCGGCGACGGCCGAGGGACCGCCGAGCACGGGGGCCGCCACGAATCGGCCTCCCGGCACCAGGTCCCGCATCTCGCGGGCCGTGGCCGGGGCGACGGTGCTCAGGTCGGCCACGACCGGCCTGGTCGACTCGATCGGGCCTGCCTGGACGAGCTGGGCCATCACCTCGCGGACCGCCCGGCCGTCGGCGAGCGACAGCAGCACCGCATCGGCCGCCCGCACCGCCTCTCCAAGCGAGGCCGCCTCGACGGCGCCGAGGCTGACCGGCTCGTCCGCCCGGCCCGGCGTGCGGTTCCACACCGTGACCTGGAAACCGAGCCCCAGCAACCGCCGGGCCAGCGCCCGCCCCATCATGCCCATCCCGAGCACGGCAACGCGCATAGGTCATCCCCCCTCCACGTCATTATGCTCACCGGGGTTCCGGCGGCCGTGCCGCCACGCGGATCCCGCCCATCCCGCCGGCCAGGGCGTCAGAACGGGTAGACGTGGGTCTCGGTGGCCTTGACCGACGCCCAGATCCGCTGTCCGGGGGTGAGGTCGAGGTCGGCGACGGCGGCGGGGGTGACGTCGGCCGCGGCGGCGATCGGCCCGGCCAGGTGGATGCGGACGCTGTCGCCGTGCCGTTCGATGCCCTCGATCGTGGCCTGCCAGAGGTTGCGCGGGCTGCCGTCGGGACGGGTCCGATACAGCGCGACCGCGCTGGGCGGGAAGGCGACGAACGCGGGGCCCTCCAGATGCTCGGCGACGCTGAAGAGCACCTCTCCGACGGAGACCTGCTGTCCGGCGGCGGTGCCCTGGTAGAGGTTGAGGCCGACCAGGCGGGCGACGTAGTCGGTACGCGGGCGCCGGGCGACCTCTGCGGGAGTGCCCTGCTGCACGACGGCGCCGTTCTCGATGACGACCAGTCGGTCGGCGAGCACCATGGCGTCCAGCGGATCGTGGGTGACCAGGACCGTCGCGCCGCCGAAGTCGGCCAGGTGACGGCGGAGCTGGGAGCGGATCTCCAGGCGGGTGTGGGCGTCCAGGGCCGCCAGCGGCTCGTCCATCAGCAGCAGGCGAGGCTCCACCGCGAGGGCGCGGGCCAGCGCGACGCGCTGGGCCTGACCGCCGGAGAGCTGCCGGGGTTTCATCGTGGCGTGCCCGGCCAGGCCGACGCGCTCCAGCCAGACCGCGGCGCCGCGCCGCGCCTCCGCCCTGGAGGCGCCACGGCAGCGGGGCCCGAAGGCGACGTTGTCCAGCGCGGACAGGTGCGGGAAGAGCAGGTAGTCCTGGAAGACCACGCCGATCGGGCGTCGTTCGGCCGCCAGGGTGTGCAGCGCCTCGCCGTCCAGGCTGATCCGCCCGCCGGACAGGGCGGTGAGCCCGGCCAGCGCGCGCAGCGCCGTGGTCTTGCCCGCGCCGTTGGGGCCGAGCAGGGCGACGACCTGTCCCGCGGCGACCTCCAGTTCGATGTCCAGGTGGAAGCGGGGCCTGGTGACGACAAGACGGGCGTTCAGCGTCACGGGGCACTCACCCACCGCTCGCGCAGGCCGGCCAGGATGATCACCGAGACGGCGAGCAGGACGAGGCTGAGCACGATCGCGGCCTCGGGTTCGGTCTCCAGGGCGAGATAGACGGCCAGCGGCATGGTCTGGGTCCGGCCGGGGAAGTTGCCGGCGAAGGTGATGGTGGCGCCGAACTCACCGAGCGCGCGGGCCCAGCACAGCACGGCTCCGGCGACGATGCCGGGGGCGATCAGGGGCAGGGTGACACGGCGGAAGATGATCCAGCGGGACGCTCCCAGCGTCGCGGCGGCCTCCTCGAAGCGCAGGTCGGCCGCGCGCAGCGCGCCCTCGACGCTGATGACCAGGAACGGCATGGCGACGAACGCCTCGGCGACGACGACTCCCGCCGTGGTGAACGGCAGGGTGATGCCGAAGGTGGCGTCCAGCCACTGGCCGATCAGGCCACGCCGCCCCAGCACGAGCAGCAGGGCGACCCCGCCGACCACCGGGGGCAGCACGAGGGGAACCGTGATCAGCGCCCGCACCAGGCGGCGGCCGGGGAAGTCGACACGGGCCAGCAGCCAGGCCAGCGGCACGCCGAGGAGCAGGCATATCAGCGTGGCCAGGGTCGCGGTCACCAGCGACAGGCGCAGCGCCTCCAGCACATGGGGCTCGCCCAGCCTCTCGACCAGCGTGGACCAGGGGGCGCGCACCAGCAGCCCGGCCAGCGGCAGCGTCAGGAAGATCATGCCGGCCACCGCGGGCAGCACCAGCACCCAGGGCAGGCGACCCGCCACCCCACCGGAGGAGGCACCCGCCGTACCGCTGGGCGGACCGCCCGCCACGCCACGTGCCCCGCCGCTCATCTGGCTGTCAGCCCGCCGTACGGGCGTGGTCGGGGATCTCCACGACGACATTGGTGGACTTGATCACGGCGACCGCCATCACCCCCACCTCCAGGCCCAGCTCGTCGGCGGCCTGGCGGCTCATCAGCGACACCACCCGGTACGGTCCCGCGGCGATCTCCACCTGGGCCATCACCGCATCCTTGATCACCTCGGTCACGATCCCGCGGAAACGGTTCCGCGCCGAGGAGAGCCCCAGACCGTTCTCGGACTCGATCTGGGCACGCGCGAACGCCGCCAGATCCGCACCCGCCACCATTCGATGACCGTGCTCGTCCCGCCGGGCCGCGAGCCGCCCGGCGTCCACCCAGCGGCGGACGGTGTCGGGGCTCACCCCCAGCAGCGCGGCGGCCTCACTGATCCGAAACGTGGTCACGAACAATCACCTTACCTTTGCATATTCAGGCCTTTGCGCCCGTACCCCATGGCAGACGCATCATGATCTGCCACCTCATCTTCGCCCCTGAGAGGCCGAACGGCCCGTCTCCACATCCGGCTCGTGGCCGCGAAAGCACCGGCGGGGACCGCTTCCCAGCGGCCGACAGCGGCGACACCGAGACAGCTGTTCTTAAAATGTCGTAATGCAGTCGTTACCTTGCATGTTTTCGTCGAAACATTGCGGTGATCTGTCCGTCATCTTATGGTGTGGGCAGTTCTCCGGGCAGGCGGCGGTCGGCTCGTTCCCGGCCGCGCCGAGGTCCGGCTCTTCTCCCCCCCAAGAAGGGTCACCCGATGAGGAAAACCGGCAGGTTACGCGGCTGGACGACAGCCACGGCCCTGGCACTGACGGCGGGAGTGCTGGCGGTCCCCGCCCTCATGTCGCCGGGAGCCTCGGCCGCGGTGGCGGTCGATTCGATTTTCGACGTCACAGGACGTGGAGCGACAGTTCCCTTCACCGAGTTCGAGGCCGAGGACCCGGCGCACGCCACCACGAACGGCCAGATCATCGGACCGGACCGCATCTACGGCCGCCTCGCCTCCGAGGCCTCGGGCCGCAGGGCCGTGCTCCTGGACGCCGTCGGCAAGTACGTCGAGTTCACGCTGACCAAGCCCGCGAACGCCGTCACCGTCCGTTACAGCGTGCCGGACAACGCGGCGGGAACGGGCCTCAGCACCCCGGTCAGCCTCCGGATCAACGGCTCCCACCTCAAGGACCTGACCTTCACCTCGAAGTACGGCTGGTACTACGGCGGGTACCCCTTCAACAACACCCCCGGCGGCAGCAACCCGCACCATTTCTATGACGAGACCCGGACCATGTTCGGCTCCACGCTCCCCGCCGGCACCAAGGTCCGCATCCAGGTCTCCACGACCGCCGTCACCAACTCCATCACGGTGGACCTGGCCGACTTCGAGCTCGTCGGCGCACCGATCACCCGCCCCGCCGACTCGCTCTCCGTCGACGACTTCGGCGCGGTCAAGAACAACACGAACGTCGACAACACGGCGGCCTTCCAGGCCGCGGTCAACGCCGGCAAGGCCCAGAACAAGACGGTCTGGATCCCCGAGGGCACCTACAACCTCTACGACCACGTGATCGTGGACGGCGTGACCCTGCGCGGGGCCGGCCCCTGGTACAGCGTGCTGGGCGGACGCCACCCCACGCAGCGCCACAAGGCCGTCGGCGTCTACGGCAAGTACGTCAACGAGGGCGGCCCGAGCGTCAACGTCACGCTCAAGGACTTCGCCATCATCGGCGAGATCACGGAGCGGGTGGACGACGACCAGGTCAACGCCATCGGCGGCGCGATGAGCAACTCCGTCGTGGACAACATCTGGATGCAGCACACCAAGGTCGGGGCCTGGATGGACGGCCCGATGGACAACTTCACCATCAAGAACAGCCGCATTCTCGACCAGACCGCCGACGGTGTGAATTTCCACATCGGCGTCACCAACTCGACGGTGACGAACACCTTCGTCCGCAACACCGGGGACGACGGCCTGGCCATGTGGGCCGAGAGGGTGGCGAACGTGAACAACAAGTTCACCTTCAACACCGTCGGCGTCACGCTGCTGGCCAACAACATCGTCACGTACGGCGGCAGGAACATCCAGATCACCGACAACGTGGTGGCCGACACCGTCTCCAACGGCGGCGGCATCCACGTCGCCAACCGCTACCCGGGCGTCAACTCCGGCCAGGGCACCGCGGTCTCCGGCACCACCACCATCGCCCGTAACACCCTGATCCGAGCGGGCAACTCCGACTTCAACTGGAACTTCGGCGTCGGCGCCATCTGGTTCAGCGGACTGAACGAGCCGATCAACGCCACGATCAACGTCACCGACACCGACATCCTGGACAGCTCCTACGCCGCCATCCACTTCATCGAGGGCAGCACCGCCACCGTCAACTTCAACAACGTGAACATCGACGGCACCGGCACCTACATGATCCAGGCGCAGGCGGCGGCGAACACCACGTTCACCAACGTCAGGGCCGCCCACATCGGCGCCGGCAAGTCGGTGCACAACTGCGTCGGCACCTCCTTCGTGATCAACACGGGCGCCGGGAACAGCGGCTGGAGCCCCGGCGACTCGGTCTGCACCGGTACCTGGCCCGCGCCGAACTACATCTACCCGGGCGGCGGCGGCAACCCCACGCCGTCTCCCACCATCACCCCGACCCCGACCCCGACCGTCACCCCGCCCGGATGCACCCCCGGCAGCGGTGACCTGGCCCGGAGCAAGCCGGTCACCGCGAGCACCCAGAACCAGGGCTTCGCCGCCGCCAACACCGTCGACGGCAACGCCGACACCTACTGGGAGAGCGTCAACAACGCCTTCCCGCAGACGATCACCGTTGACCTCTGCGCGGCCGTCTCCGCCCAGCGCGTCGACCTGAGGCTGCCCCCGTCGGCGGCCTGGGCCACTCGTAGCCAGACCATCGCCGTGCAGGGCTCCACCGACGGCACCAACTTCACCACCCTGTCGGCCGCGGCGGCCCGCACCTTCAACCCCGCCACCGGCAACACCGTGAGCATCCCGTTCGGCGCCGCCAACGCCCGCTACATCAGGCTGAACATCACCGCGAACACCGGCTGGCCCGCCGCGCAGCTGTCCTCCTTCGAGGTCTACGGCACGCCGAACCCGACACCGACCATCACCCCGACCCCGACCCCGACCGTCACACCTCCGACCGGCAACCTGGCCCGGGGTAAGAGCACCACCGAGAGCGGCCACGCCGACGTCTACGGCTCGGGCAACATCGTCGACGGCAACGCCGACACCTACTGGGAGAGCGTCAACAACGCCTTCCCCCAGTGGGCCACCGTCGACCTCGGCGCCGCCACCAGCGTCAGCAGGGTCACCCTCAAGCTGCCGCCCGCCGCGGCCTGGGCCACCCGCACCCAGACCCTCTCCATCCAGGGCAGCGTCAACGGCTCCGCCTTCACCACGCTGGCCGCGTCCGCTCCCCGCGTCTTCGACCCCGCCACGGGCAACACCGTGACGATCACCTTCCCCGCCAGTAGCCAGCGCTACCTGCGGGTCAACGTCACCGCCAACACCGGCTGGCCCGCCGCGCAGCTGTCGGAGTTCGAGGTCTACGCCTCCTAGCGGAGACCCGCGACATCCGGAACGACAACAGAGGCCCAGGCCGGGATCACCGGCCTGGGCCTCGGTCATGTGCCCGCTCTCCCCCGTCGGCGGGAAAGACCGGGCGTGCCGACTCCCGGGAGGCTACGGCTGCTGGGAGATCCGGAACGACTGGGCGGCGCCGCCGTTGCAGGTGTTCTGCGCCAGCTGGACGCTGTCGGCCGTCGAGGAGCCCGGCACGCTCAGGCACTTGCCACTGAGGCGGCTGACGAAGTGGTAGTAGCCGCCGCCCTCGGACACCGCCTGCCACTGCTGGTTGTTGCCTCCCGAGTACGTCCACAGCTGGAGCGGGGCGCCGTCGGCCGTGGAGACGTTGGTCACGTCGACGACTTGGGCGCTGTTGAGGCGGTTGTTGAGCCGCGCGAAGCCGCCGCTGGTCGGCTGGACCTGGAACTGCTGGGCGAGGGTGCCGTTGCAGGTGTACTGCTGGATCACAGTGCCGTTCGCCGAGGCCGCCGCGCGGGCGTCCACGCACTTGCCGTTGCCGCGGTTGGCGAGGCTGTACCACGCGGTCGGCGAGATGGTGTCCGGCGGGGGCGGGGTGCTCCCACCGCCCAGCCACAGCAGGCCGTCGATGACGAACCGGTTCTGCACCTCGCTGGCGAACGTGGACGACAGCGGGGTGTTGTTGCTGTAGTTCATGGCGTTATGGCCGAAGTTCGCGTACAGCATCTTGTAGTTCCGGTTGGTCCACATCAGCGGGTAGTAGCCGCTGTACCAGGTCTGGTTGGGGTCCGTGCCGACCGGGAAGCTCGACGGGTCGATGGACCCGAGGATCCTGATGTTCGGGTTGTTCCTCAGGTCGTTGGCCCAGCTGTACCACTCACTCACCGACGAGGTGAAGGTGGCGGGCAGCCGCGCCGTGGAGGCGTGTGCCCCGCCCTCCGTGCGCATGACCACCGAGGTGGGACCCCAGGTGTTGGACCTGAATGCCCCGGTGCCGAGGAGCTCGTTGTGGTACCACGCCCAGCTCTGCGCGTTGGTGTTGAACGCGCTCACGTGGAAGCCCATCCACGCCCCGCCGTTACGCATGTACTGCTCGAACGCCGACCGCTGGGCGGCGTTCTGCGGCAGGTCGTCCAGGAAGATCACCACCTGGTACTGCTGGAGGTTGCTCGCGTTCAGCTGGCTCCAGTTGTTGGTCGCGGTGTAGGTGAAGTTGTTCTGCGCGGCGATCTGCGGAAACCAGCGGTTGGCCTCCTGGACGAAGTTGATGTGGGCCGCGTCCCACGTCCCGTTGTAGAAGGCGAGTACTTTGAAACTCGGGGCGATCGCCGCCCGCGCGTTCCCTGCGGCGGGAAGGGTCGTGAGGCCGAGCGCGAGGGCGAGCAAGGCGAGCAGCCTCACCCACGTCCGTGTCGCGCCGACCATGTTCTCCCTGGTCATGTGTTTCCTCTGTCTCGCGACGAGCTGACGAACGACAAAGGCGAAGCCCGCCCCGCCCACGGGCATAACGGAGACCGGCGTTACCAACAACTTCGGCAAGCCGAGGACGGTTTTTGTCTGACTTAATTCAAGTTATGTGAATAAAAATTGTCAAGAAGATCGCGAGGCTGAACAAACCCCCGTAACCGTCATCCGGCGGCGGGGGCGGGCTCGGGGTACGGGTCCGCACCGAGGCTCAGCGCGAGCCTGCGGGCGAGTCCCGTGTTGCGGCGGTGGTCCATCCGGTTGACGGCCATCTCCAGAGCCTTGCGCTCGCCGACGACGACCACCCAGGACCGCGCCCGGGTGAGCAGGGTGTAGAGCAGCTTGCGGCGCAGCATGACACCCCCGGACTCGGTGACCAGCGGCGCGACCACGAAGGGATACTCACTGCCCTGGGAGCGGTGGACGCTGATGGCGTACGTGTGGGTCAGCTCGTCGAGCTCGCCGAAGCCGTACTTCACGATCTGCCCGTCGTCGGTACGGATCTCGACGAGCCTCTCCTCGGGGGTGATGGCGGTGACCGTGCCGGTGTCTCCGTTGAAGACACCCTTGTCGTAGTTGTTGCGGATCGGCATGACCCGGTCGCCGACCCGGAAGACCGAGGCGCCCGACCAGTGCTCCGCGACTCCCTCGCGAGCCGGGTTGAGCCGCTCCTGGATCATCCGGCCGATCTCGGCGGTCCCGGTCAGGCCCCTGCGCATCGGGCACAGCACCTGGACCTGGTCCGGACCCACCCCCTGCTTGCGCGGGATCGCCACCGTCGCCAGGTGCATCACCCGCTCGGCGACCTGCCCGGGGTCGTCGACCTCCTCGAACCAGAAGCCCCCGCCACCGGGGATCGGCGGCACCTCTCCGGTCCGGATCCGGTGAGCGGCCCTGATGATCCCGCTCCCCTCGGCCTGGCGGAAGACCCGGGTCAGCCGGATCCGCGCGATCTCCTCGACGCGCAGCAGATCGGCCAGCACGCTGCCGGGGGCGATGCTGGGCAGTTGGTCACTGTCGCCCACGATCAGCAGGTGACTGCCCACCGGGATGGCCGCGGTGAGCCGGGTGGCCAGGTGCAGGTCCAGCATGGAGGCCTCGTCGACCACGATCAGGTCGGCCTGCGCGGGTGTCTGCTCGAACAGCGCACCGCTGTCGGAGTCCGGTTGGTGGGCCAGCATCCGGTGTACGGTCATCGCGGGCATGCCGGTGAGCTCCGACAGACGCTTGGCCGCCTTGCCGGTCGGCGCGGTAAGGGTCACCGAGCCGCCCATCGCCTTCGCGGTCGCCGCGATGGTCCTGACGGTATGGCTCTTCCCACAGCCCGGACCGCCGGTGATGATGGACACGGTGCTGGTCAGCGCCATGTTCACCGCCGCCCGCTGATCCTCGTCCAGCCCGGGATCCTCCTGGAAGGCGCGCATCGGCAGCGTCGAAGTGGCCTGGATGAGCCTGGTCAGCTGGGCGGTCAGGGTGAGTTCGCGGCTGTGGGTCTCCTTCAGGTACACCACGGCCTGCCCTTGGTCGTCGGGCGACACCTCGACGACCACCCTGCGGTCGGCGACGAGGGCGTCGAGCATCCGGCGGACGAGGTCGTGGTCCTGCTCGACCAGTTCCGCGGACCGGGTGACCAGGGCGATCAGCCGTACGTAGCAGTGCCCGTCGCGGCTGGCCGCCGTCTCCAGCCTGTCCAGGATCGCCGCCTTGATCCGCTGCGGGCTGCTCTCGGAGACCCCGGAGCGCAGGGCGATCCTGTCGGCCGTGGTGAACGCGATGCCCCTGACCTTGCCGATGAGCCGGTACGGATCGGAGGTGAGGATGTCGCCCGACTCGGCTCCGAACACCTGGTAGATCTTGGCCGCGAGCAGCGGGCTGATCCCGAACCCCTGCAGGGTCACCATCAGCTCGGCGATCGCCTTCTGCTCCTGCCACGCGTCGGCGATCTGGGCCTGCCGCGCGGGGCCGATGTTGACGACCTCGGTGAGCCGTTCGGGTTCGGTGTCGATGACGGTCAGCGTCGTGTCACCGAAGTGGCTGACGATGGCGTGGGCGAGCCTCGGCCCGATACCCCGGATCAGGCCGGAGCCCAGATAGATCCGGATGGCCCTGACCGTGGCCGGGACCAGACGCTCGCACGCCGTGACCTCGAAACGCCTGCCGTGACGCGGATGCTCGCCCCACGCGCCGATGAGCCGGAGCGTCTCCCCCGGCTGGACCCCGCCCAGCGCCCGGCCGGAGGCGACGAAGCCGGGCATGCCCTCGGCGCTCATCCGCGCGATCGTGTACTCGTCCTCCCGGACGTACACCAGCTGCTCGACAGACGCCTCCACGACAGAGAGCCAACCCTC
Organism: Streptosporangium sp. NPDC001681; assembly: GCF_040298085.1. Taxonomy (NCBI): domain Bacteria; kingdom Bacillati; phylum Actinomycetota; class Actinomycetes; order Streptosporangiales; family Streptosporangiaceae; genus Streptosporangium; species Streptosporangium sp. NPDC001681. Next base: position 55,846 of record NZ_JBEOZN010000057.1, read on the forward strand.
CTCTTCGCCCTTCGCGCATCAGACTAGGTGACCCGCTATCCCCGCAAGGCGTCACGCCCCGGGCATCACGCGGTCGCCGGTGGTTATTCTGACGGCAGGGACGCGGCGACCAGGGGGCGCGAATGGCCAGACCCGGGATGCGGGCGACCGTGCGCGACATCGCGGCGGAGACGGGTCTGTCGATCGCCACCGTCTCGCGGGTCCTGAACGGGCAGACCAATGTCGCCCCGCACACCCGGGAGCTGGTGTTACAGGCCGTCGGCCGCCTCGGAGAGCAGGCCCCCCGGCCGCGCGCGAGGCAGGAGGCGATGGCCGGCGGCACGATCTACGTGCGCTGCCCCTACCTGCTGACCGACTATTTCGGGCTCATCGTCTCCTCCGTCGGGGAGACCGTCGAACTGCACGGCGGGCAGATGATCCTGAGCACCGGAGAGTCCGCCCAGCACACCCCGGTGCTCTCCGGCCTGCCCGACCGCCCCGACATCGCGGGCGCGATCCTGATCCTTCCCCCGGAGTCGGGTGACGAGCTCGTACGGCTCCGTGACCGGCGCTTCCCCTTCGTGGTGATCGACCCCAGGACACCCCCTCCCAAGGACATCGTGGCGGTGTCGGCGGCGCACTTCGCCGGCGCGCGCAGGCTGATGGCGCACGTGGTCGAGCTCGGTCACCGCCGGGTCGGCATCATCGGCGGTCCGGTGAAGTGGCTGCCCAGCGAGGCCAGGCTGGCCGGCTACACCGCGTCGCTGGCCGACGTCGGTGTTCTGCCCTCGGCCGAGTTGCTGCGCAACGTGCCGGAGCCCAACACGGAGAACGGCTACCGCGCGGCCTGTGAACTGCTCGACCTGCCCGAGCGGCCGACGGCCCTGGTCGCGTTCAACGACAAGATGGCGGTCGGCGCGCTGTGGGCGGCGGCCGAGCGCGGCCTGAGCGTCCCCGGCGACCTCTCGGTCGCGGGTTTCGACGACATCGACATCGGCAGGGCGACCCTGCCGATGCTGACCACGGTGCGCCAGCCCCTGCAGGAGATGGGCCGGATGGCGGTCACGCTGCTGACGCGGTTGCTCAGCCGGCACAGGCTGGAGGCGCTGCACGTCTCCCTGGGGACCGACCTGGTCGTCCGCGGCTCCACCGGACCCGCCCCTTACTGATTGTTTCATTTGTTTCAGCGCTGACTCGCCCCCGGCAAAGCGCGCACAAAGCGCTGTAATTCTGGCCTTGACAACCAATTCCCGACCGTGTTGTTCTTTCCTGTAACAGACAGGTTTCTTACTTGTTACATTTGTTACAGTGACGGCTCCCGGGGTGCCGAATGCGACCCGATTCGAGCAGCCCAGAGCGTCGCGGCCCCACCCGCGGCCCTGTCGCACCCCCCGAAAGGACCCCTGCCGTGTTTCGACCTCCCCGCCGGGCCCTCACCCTGGCCCTCGCCTGCGTCGCCGCCCTGTGGATGGCAGGGCCCGGCATCGCCTCGCCCGCCCTCGCCGCGGGTGAGTCCGTGAACATCTGGCTCACCACCACCTCCGACTCGGGCGGCCGGACCGTCACACGGGGCCTCCAGCAGCAGTCCCCCATCGCCTTCGGGCCCGCCGGCGGCAGCGCCAACCACACCATCACCGTCAACGAGGGCACCACCTACCAGCAGTTCGAAGGGGGCGGCGCCTCGATCACCGACACCACCGCCTACCTGCTGCGCGGCGGAGCGATCAGCGCGACCACCCGCGACACCGTGATGCGCAAGCTCTTCCACCCCACGGACGGCATCGGCCTGTCGTTCGTGCGCAACCCGATCGGCGCCTCCGATCTCTCCCGGCCGGGCCACGTCTCCCTCGACGACACCTGCTGCGACCTGGGCGACTTCGGCGCGAACGGGTACGACACCAACGTGCGCCTGCTCACCGGGCAGGCCAAGTCGCTCAACCCGGATCTGCGCGTCAAGGGCGTGCCGTGGAGCGCCCCCGGCTGGATGAAGGACAACGGCCGGATGGACCAGATGGGCTGGCTCAAGTGGGAGTACTACCCCATGTACGCCCAGTACCTGGTCAAGTACATCCAGAGCTACCAGGCCGCCGGAATCCCGGTGAACTACATCTCGGTGCAGAACGAGCCCAACTGCTGCCAGGCGGGCAACCCGACCGCGATGAACTACCCCGGCATGAGCTGGAACCCCTCGGGGCTGGCCGAGTTCACCAAGAACCACGTCTACCCGGCCTTCCGCGCCGCCGGCATCACCACCAAGGTTCTGGTCCACGACTGGAACTACGGCGACTACGCCAACTTCGGTTCAGGCGTGCTGAACGACGCGGGCGTGCGGAACGACCCGCTCTTCGGCGGCATCGCCTGGCACGGCTACTTCGGTGACCCGGCGGTCGGCACGCAGGTCCACAACCAGTACCCGGCGGTACGCCAGTTCAGCACCGAGCACTCGGGCGGCACCTGGATCGGCAACCAGCACAACGAGGATCTCTCCGACATCGTCAGCTACACCCGCAACTGGAGCGGCAGCCTGGTCAAGTGGAGCCTCGCGCTCAACCAGAGCATGGGGCCGCACAACGGCGGCTGCGGCACCTGCACCGGCCTGATCACCGTCCAGGAGGGCGGCTCCCGCGCCGGCCAGGTCGACTACACCATCGAGTACTACACGACCGGCCACCTCACCAAGTTCGTCAGGCCCGGGGCCTACCGGATCGACTCCACCGCCAACGGCACGATCCAGAACGTCGCCTGGCGCAACCCCGACGGTTCCAAGGCCCTGATCGCGCACAACGGCGGCACCTCCGCCCAGTCCGTCCGGGTCAACTGGGGCAACCAGTCCTTCGTCTACTCCCTGCCCGCCCGCACCACCGCCACCTTCACCTGGGCCGGTACCTCGGCGGGCACCGGCGGCACCATCACCGGCCTGGGCGGCAAATGCGTGGACGTCGCGGGCGGCAGCAGCGCCGACGGCGCCGCCGTCCAGCTCTACACCTGCAACGGCACCGCCGCCCAGCAGTGGACCCGCCCCGGCGACGGCACGCTCCGCGCGCTCGGCAAGTGCCTGGACGTCGTCGACAACGGCACGGCCAACGGCAGCCGGCTCCAGTTGTGGACCTGTTTCGGCGGTCCCAACCAGCAGTGGACCTACAACCCGACGACCAGGGACCTGGTGAACCCCGCGACGAACAGGTGCGTGGACGTCACCGGTAACACCAGCGCCGACGGCACCCGCCTCCAACTGTGGGACTGCGGCGGCGGCGCGAACCAGAAGTGGACGCTCTCCTGACCTGAGTGTCGCGGATGTGCCCCGTCAGCTGACGGGGCA
>NZ_JBEOZN010000058.1:0-58432 GCF_040298085.1 Streptosporangium sp. NPDC001681
GACGGGCCGGGGCTGCTCGCCTTCTCGGTGGGTGTGTTAGCGCACGATCCCGGTCTTGACCTTCTTCACGAAGAACCAGTGCTTGTTGCCCAGGCGCTCAAGCTCGTCCCGGGAGAGGTCCTCGGCGCCGGTCGGGACGTCGTAGGTGTCGACGCCCAGGATGGCCTCGGCGGTCCGTCCCGACTTCTTGCCGAGCTTCACCGTGATCGCGATGGTCTCGTAGTCATCGATCTCAAGGGCGTAGGGGGTCAAACACCAGAATCCGTCTTCGTAGGTGCCGCATTCCGTGCCCTTGGGCCCGTAGATCGCGGTGACCTTGGAGTGCTTGGGCAGCAGGCCGCCCATGTAGAAGGCGTCGGCCGGGTGGGGGCCCTTGTTGACGGCCTTGATCTTGTAAGTGACCTTTCCGCCGGCCTTGGCCTTCTTCGGAGCGGAGACGCTGACCGTGAAGGAGGAGAACGGTTCGGCTGCGGCCTTGACCGCCGCCGGTGCCTGCGCGGGAGCCGCCGAGGCGGGGGTGGCGAACAGCATGCCGCCGGCCAGCGGGGCGACCAGAGCAAGAGCGGCGATCTTGGAGATCGGGTGGCGCATCAAACGTCTCCCAGCTGAAGGGTTAAGGGGACGTCTGGAACGCCCCATAAAGTTCCAGCGTTTTATCACACATATAGATGTGGGGAGAAATCATATTTCGTTATGTGATTTAGGTGGAGCGCCTGGCGCGGCGCCGTACCGGGTGGAGGTGCCGGGCGGGGCAGGGCCACACCGACCGGCACGTCTCGTGCGATCCGGGGCCCGGAGTGACCTGAGACTCGAAAGGGCCGGGACTTCGCGTCGTGCGGAGGCCTGGGCTTCGTGAGGAACCCGAACCGGGAAAGGCCGGGTTTTGAAAATGCCCTAAAGGCGCCCTAAGAGGATTTTAGGGGATGAAACCGGCTTAGATTGTTTTCCGCGCGTGCCGCGTCGTCGACGTACGGGGCGTCACGATCGTCGCTGTTTTCGGCGATCGCCCCAGGGGGACGGACGGCGGCACGCGCGGAACGCGCGGTTAGCGGAGCACCCGGGTCTTCACCCGCACGTACTTGACGTCGCTGCCGATGTCGATGCCGTGGATGTCGAAGGTGCCGAGCCCGCCCGCGGGGACGTCGATCGAGGCCGAGCCGAAATCGGCGGTCGCGGTGCCCCTGGCGCTGTTCTTCAACCAGACCCTGACCTTGACGGTGGCCGTCTTTCCGGGGTTCAGGGTGTCGAGCAGGCAGCCCACCTCGCGGCCGGAGATCTCGCAGTACGACCCGGCGGGCTTGCGGATGACGCGGACCTTGGAGACCTGTGAAGGAAGGTAGCCGCCGATGTAGGCGATGTCGGTGTACCACTTGCCCACGTTCTTGGTCGTGAGCGTGTAGACGTAGGAGTCACCCGCCCAGGCCCTGCGAGGGTAGGTGACGGTCAGTTTCAGCGGCGCGAGCGGCTGGTCGGCGTGGACCGTCCCCTGCGGGGCGGTGATCTGGGGAGCCGCGGCGTTCGCGGTTCCAGGGGTGAGCAGCATGCCTCCCGCCAGGGCGATGGCGGCGAAGGCGGTCAGGTGCCGGCGCATTTCTTTACTCCAGTCGGAATTCGGTGATCCCCCGTTGGTCAATGCGATCAGCATGCGGGAGCCCACTTGGAGATTCCTTGTGACTGACTGGCCGACCGAACGGTGAGCGGTCGGACGACGCGTCGGGTGCCCGCTGCGGCCCGGTCCTCGCCTCCCTCCCCCGGGAGTCTCGGCAGCAATGCGGCAGAATCCAACGAACCCACCTCTGACCTGGGGTTACTCGGGTTCGGGAGACGCCTGGCGATCCGCGGTGCGCGGACAAGGCCGACTCCTGCCGGCCGCACCGGGTGCCGATCGAGAGGCGGCGATCCGACGCGGCCGGGTCCGGCTCACCACCGTGCCCTTCGCGCCTTGGACGAGAAGGGACTCCCTGTGCCCATCTGCGGCGCCTGGGAGTGCGCGGAGTCTGTGAAATCCGCCGGGAAATGTCGCGGTGGGATGTCGAGAACCCGAGCGCGGCTTCGTCCCCGGAGTGAACACGGCCACAATGGGCCGTACCGCACCAAGGAGAACATGATGGCCAAGTACCTGCTGCTCAAGCACTACCGGGGCGCGCCGGCACCGGTCAACGACGTGCCGATGGACCAGTGGACGCCGGAGGAGCTTTCGGCCCACGTGCAGTACATGCAGGACTTCGCCGCTCGGCTCGAGGGCACCGGCGAGTTCGTCGACGGTCAGGCGCTCTCCCCGGAGGGCACGTTCGTCCGCTACGACGGCGAGGGGCGGCCGCCGGTCACCGACGGCCCGTTCGCGGAGACCAAGGACCTGATCGCCGGCTGGATGGTGATCGACGTCGAGACCTACGAGCGGGCGCTCGAGTTGGCCGGCGAGTTGTCCGCGGCTCCGGGGGCGGGTGGGAAGCCGATCCACGAGTGGCTCGAGGTGCGCCCGTTCCTGGCCGCGCCCCCGACCATCACGGAGTGACGCACGGTGGACGAGGCCCTGCCGCGGACCCTCACCCCCATCGTGATCGGCATCCTCGTCCGTCGCGGAGCCGACTTCGCGGCGGCCGAGGATGCCGTGCAGGACGCCCTGGTCGAGGCCGTGCGCGTGTGGCCGGACGACCCGCCGCGGGACCCCAAGGGCTGGCTGGTCACCGTGGCCTGGCGTAAGTTCCTCGACGCCGCCCGTGCCGATACCTCCCGGCGGCAGCGCGAGGTACGTGTCGAGGGCGAGCCCGTGCCCGGCCCGGGCGAGGCGGTGGACGACACGCTCCAGCTGTACTTCCTGTGCGCGCACCCGTCCCTGACACCGGCTTCGGCCGTCGCGCTCACGCTGCGCGCGGTCGGCGGCCTGAGCACGCGTCAGATCGCGCAGGCCTACCTCGTGCCGGAGGCGACCATGGCCCAGCGGATCAGCAGGGCCAAGCGGGCCGTCTCGGGCGTCCGGTTCAACCAGCCCGGTGACGTCGCCACGGTGCTGCGCGTGCTCTACCTGGTCTTCAACGAGGGCTACTCCGGCGACGTCGACCTCGCCGGCGAGGCGATCCGGCTCACTCGCCGACTGGCGGCCAAGACCGACCATGAGGAGGTCGCGGGCCTGCTCGCGCTCATGCTGCTCCACCACGCACGGCGCCCGGCACGGACCGGCCCCGGCGGCAGGCTCGTGCCTCTTGCCGAGCAGGACCGCGGCCTGTGGAACACCCGCCTGATCGCCGAGGGCGTCGACGTGCTCCAGGCAGCCCTCACCCGTGACCGCCTGGGCGAGTTCCAGGCCCAGGCCGCCATCGCCGCGCTGCACGCCGACGCCCGGACGGCCGAGGAGACCGACTGGGTGCAGATCGTCGAGTGGTACGACGAACTGGTGCGCCTCACCGGCAGCCCGGTGGCCCGCCTCAACCGGGTCGTCGCGGTCGGCGAGGCCGACGGCCCGCGGGCCGGCCTGGCCGCCCTGGCGGGGCTCGACCCCGCACTGCCCCGCTACGCCGCCGTCGCGGCGTACCTGCACGAGCGTGACGGTGACCCGGTGACCGCGGCACGGCTCTACGCCGAAGCCGCCCGATCGGCGCCCAGCCTCCCCGAACGCGACCACCTCACGCGACAGGCCGCACGGCTCAACGCGCAGCTGCGCAGTTGAGCGGCGGGCGTTCACCGACCCGACAGGGGCGGTCTGCTCACCCCGCCGCCCGCCCCGGTCGACCTCGACCGGCTATCAGCCGACATCCGCATCGGCCACGCCCGTTGCTCCTCCCTCATCCAGGAACTCCAGTCCCAGCTGGACGCCCTGGAGGCGCACGGCGCGGCGGACGGACCGGACGGCCGTCCCGCTCGATGGCCGACGGCCCCGGCAACCGGATCGTCAGCGAACACACCTCCTCGGCCTTGATCGTGGTACCGGCCGCCGTACGGGCGTCCGCCCACCGGTACCGAGCCCGCCGAACGGCGGCGCCGAGCTCTCATAGGACCGGGGCTAGAGTCGTTCCGTGAGCTCCGAGAGTGAGGACCGGGACGCCGTGCTGCACGCGGTGAGCTCGGCCGTCCTCGCGGTGACCAGGCATCTGTCGGTCCGGGAGGTGCTCGGCGTCATCGTGCGGTCGGCGGGGCGGCTGCTGGACGCCCGCTACGCCGCGCTGGGCGTGCCCGACGACCAGGGGGCGTTCGCCGAGTTCGTCGCCGAGGGCATCTCCGACGAGGAGTGGGACGCGATCGGGCCCACGCCCCGCCAGCACGGCATGCTCGGCGCCCTGCTGCGCGAGGGCGTGCCGGTCAGGCTTCCCGACATCCGCAGGGACCCCCGGTTCGAATACTGGCCCCGCGCCCATCCGGTGCTCAAGGACTTCCTCGGGGTGCCGATCCTCGACGGGGACGAGGTGCTCGGCATCATCTTCCTGTCCAACAAGCGGGCCCCGGGCGGCTTCACCGAGGCCGACCAGCGGCTACTCACCATGTTCGCCGCGCACGCCGCGCTCGCCCTCACCAACGCCCGCCTGTACGAGCGGAGCCGGGAGCTCACGCTGGTGGAGGAGCGCACCCGGATGGCCAGGGAACTGCACGACGCGGTGACCCAGAAGCTGTTCTCGCTGCGCCTCACCGCGCGGGCCGCGGCGTCGCTGGTCGCCGGCGACCCGGTACGGGCGGTGCGGGAGCTCGACCAAGTGGAACGGCTGGCGGGAGAGGCGCTGGCCGAACTGCGGGCGGTGATCGTCGAGCTCCGGCCGGCCGAGCTCGACCGGCACGGCCTGGCCGAGACGCTCCGCAAGCACGTCCGCCTGCTCGACCGGCTCCACCCGGCCTCGTTCTCGTTCGAGGAGGCTCCGGTGTGCGACCTCGAACCCGAGATCGAGGCGGCCGTGCTGCGGGTGGCCCAGGAGGCGCTGCACAACGCCTCCAGGCATTCGAAGGCGCGTGCCGTCGGCGTACGGCTGGGTTGCGAGGGCGGGCGCGTGTTTCTGGAGGTGAGCGACGACGGGACGGGATTCGAGGTGACCGCCGCCGTGGGACGAGGGCTGGGCATCGCCTCGATGGGCGATCGGGCGGAGGCCGTCGGCGGCAGCGTGCGGGTGAGGTCGGAGCCCGGGGGCGGCACGCTCGTCCGGATGGAGGTGCCGGCGTGATCCGCGTCCTGATCGCCGACGACCACCCGGTCGTCCGGCAGGGGCTGCGTACCTTCCTGGACCTCCAGGAAGACCTCGACGTGGTCGGCGAGGCCGCCGACGGCGCCGAGGCGGTCACCTTGGTGGAGACCCTCGCCCCGGACGTGCTGCTGCTCGACCTGAAGATGCCGGTCCTCGACGGGCTCGGCGCGCTGCTCCTGCTGGGGGAGCGGGGACTGTCGCCGCGGGCGCTCGTGCTGACCTCGGTCAGTGACCGGGAGGACGTGGCCCCGGCGATGCGGGCGGGCGCGGCGGGCTTCCTGTACAAGGACGTCGAACCGGCAGCGCTCGTGCACGCGATCCGGGCGGTGCACGGCGGCCAGGTGCTGCTCGCTCCGGAGGCCGCGGAGGCGATGCTCTCCCTCTCCGGATCCGTTCCGGCCACGCCGGAGGGCAGGCGGGTGGCACCGTTGACCGAACGGGAGCGCGAGGTGCTCGCGCTGATCGCGTCGGGCCGTTCCAACAGGGAGATCGCCAGACAGCTCACCGTGGCGGAGAAGACCGTGAAGACCCACGTCTCCAACGTGCTGATGAAGCTGGGCGTGCAGGACAGGACCCAGGCCGCCCTCTACGCGGTGCGGAACGGCCTGGCCTGACCGGCGTGCGAGGTCAGGTGTCCTTCTTCTCCTCACGCCGTCCCGGCGGCGGGGGCGGTGGCGGGGGAGGCGGCGGCGGTGGCGGGGTGTAACTCCCGCCCCCACTGCGCTTGGGTTTGGGCGGTGTGGGATGGACGATCTTGGTTTTCACCGTCTTGAGGTAGTACCAGTGGGGGAAGTTCAGTCGCCTCCACTCGTTGCGGCTGAGGTCCGCGCCTCCGGTCGGGACGTTCCAGGTGTCGGCGCCGAGCTTGGCGACCGCGGTGCCCCTGGTCCGCTTGTTGAGCTTGACCCAGATGCGCACCGTCTCCGACTCGCCCTTGCCGATGATCCAGGGCGTCACACACCAGAAGCCGTCGGTGTAGAAGTCGCAGTCGGTGCCTTTCGGGCCCTTGTAGTAGACGGTGCTGTTGATGCCTTTTGGTAGGAGGGTCCCGCCTACGTAGAAGTAGTCGGCCTTCTGCGGTCCCCGATTGGTGATTTTGATCGTATACATGAACTCTTGGCCGCTTCTGACCCGCTTTGGGGCCTTCACTGAGACCTTGAAAGCGGACCAGGGCCTGTCCAGACTCGCCGCTGACGGGGCCACGGCCGAGACGTCCGTCCGGGGCGCCGACAGGGCCTCGGAGGAAGCCGGGGACTGTGTGTTCGCGGCGGCGGCCGAGGCGTTGGGGACGATCGCGAGCGGAGTGATGAGGCTGAGACCTAGGAGCGTGCCGAAGCTTCGGCGCATGGGCGTCTCCGCACGAGCTAGGGGTGACCGTAGTCACCATTTGTTTCGAAGATTATGACTTAAGAAGGACGCGCCGGAAGCGTGAATGATCTACCTGAAAATTAGTTATTTGCGTATCTTTGGTGACTCGGGGATGGCGGTGGTTCACAGGCTGGACAACGGGGAGGCTCAGGTGCCGGATACGAGCCCGCTGCGCAGGGAGGACCCGGAGTCACTGGGCGACTACCGGCTGCTCGGCCGCCTCGGCGAGGGGGCGCAGGGGGTGGTCTACGCGGGCCGGGGGTCCGACGGGGCGATGGTGGCGATCAAGCTGCTCCACCCCAGGCTGAGCGACACCGGCATGGACGGCGCCCGGTTCCTCCGTGAGGTCTCCGCCGCCCGCCGGGTGGCGCCGTTCTGCACCGCCCAGGTGCTGGGCGCCCACATGGACGGTGACCGCCCCTACATCGTGAGCGAGCTGGTGGAGGGGATCTCCCTGCAGCGGGTCGTGCAGGCCGAGGGGCCCCGCGGCGGCAACGTGCTCCACCGGCTCGCGGTCGGCACCGTGACCGCGCTGGCCGCCATCCACCGGGCGGGCATCGTGCACCGCGATTTCAAGCCCAGCAACGTGCTGCTCGGTCCCGACGGACCCCGCGTGATCGACTTCGGCATCGCCAGGGCCCTCGACTCGGCGATGACCGTGACGAGCGGAGTGGTCGGCACCCCCGCCTACATGTCGCCGGAACAGGTCTCCGGGCACCGGGTCGAGCCCTCCTCCGACATGTTCAGCTGGGCGTTGACGATGGTGTTCGCCGCGACCGGGCGGCCCGCGTTCGGCCAGGACAGCGTGCCAGCGGTCATCTACAGGGTGATGAACGAGGCCCCAGACCTGTCCGAGCTTCCCGACACCCTGCGGCCGATCGTCACCTCGTGCCTCAGCAAGCAGGCCGGGGAACGGCCCAACGCCTCCGAGGTGCTGTTCGCGCTTCTGGACACCCAGTCGGAGGAGGCAGCCGCTCCCGAGCCTCCGCTCGCCGCTCCGCCCCTGCCACCGCCCACCGCCCCGCCCGCGCCTTCGCCCGCCGTTCCGCCCGTGCCCCCGCCTGCCGCCTCGACCGTGCCCCCGCCGCCCGCTCCCGAGACGTTGTGGGTGCGCCCGTCAGGGGCGGACCCGGGGGAGCCCGGTGCGATCCCCGGCCACGCTTCGGGCGGCAGGGCGGGCACCTCCCCGGCTGCTCCTGTGCCCGCGGCCGTCCCCTTCACCTCCCCAGCGGGACCCGCGCACTACCCGGGCAACCTGACGCCCGTCGGCCGGCAGGCCGCGCCTCCGCAGGGGGCGTACCCCCCGCCACCGCCGCGGCACCCGGACCTCTTCGGTGACCCGGTACCCGGCGCGCCCGGCGAGCACGGGACGCGGCGCAGACGGGCCGCCCTCGTCACCGGGGTGCTCGTGGGAGCCCTGGCCCTGGCCACCGCCGTGCTGGTGGCGGTGCCGAGCATGCGGAACGACACCACGGCGAGCTCCCCGGCTCCCAATGACGGTACGTCGTCGTCCTCGATTCCCTCCACGCGGCCCCCCACGGCCGCCTCGCAGGCCACCACGCAGGCCCCGACACCTGTCGCGCAGGCCCTGCCCCCGGCCCCCACGGCGAGCCTCACGACGGCGCCGACCTCCGAGCCGTCCGAGCCGCTCGCCATGCCGCCCACCGCGGTGCTCTTCGACGGTCAGGACGGTAAGGCGCTCAAGGGGCACAGCAGGGCCGTACAGTCCCTCGCCAAAGTCGAGATCAAGGGCAGGCCCACGGTGGTCTCGGGCAGCCAGGACGGTTCGCTCGGGATCTGGGACCCTGACGAGCACAAGAGGCTCCACCGGCTCCGCGGCCACCGGGGCGAGGTCTACGCGGTCGCCACCGTCACCTTCGGCGGCACGCCGTACGCGGTGACCGGCGGCTACGACCACTCCGTCCGCCTGTGGAACCTGAAGACCCGCAAGAGCAGGATTCTCGGCCACCACCCCATCGCGGTCTTCTCCGCCGCGGCGGGCATCGTGAACGGTTCACCGGTCGCCGTCACCGGGGACGGCGACGGCACGCTCTACTTCTGGAACCTGAAGAGCCGCAGGTTGCTCAGAGTCGTCTCCGCGCACCGCGACGACGTCAACTGGCTCGCCTTCGGCAAGATCGGAAAGCGCTCCGTCGTCGTGTCCGCCAGCGCCGACAAGACGCTGAAGATCTGGGACCTCGTCACCAGGAAGCGGTACGGCAAGGTCTACCGGGGGCACAGCGGGCGGGTCTTCTCGGTGGCCTTCGGCAAGCTGGGCGACCGCACCGTGGTCGCCTCGGGCGGCAAGGACAAGAAGATCAGGATCTGGGACCCGAAGACCTCCAAGACCATCGGCAAGCCGCTCAAAGGTCACGGAGGCAACGTCTACTCCCTGGCGTTCGGCACGGTGGACGGGCGCACCGTGCTGGTGTCGGGCAGCACGGACGGGACCGTCCGGCTCTGGGACCCGGCCGAGGGCAAACCCCTTGGCAAGGCGATCAAGGCACACAAGGGCGGGGTCTACTCGGTCACCGTCATGACCATCGGCGACCGTATGGTGGCCGTCTCGGCGGGCAAGGACCGCACCGTCAAGCTCTGGAAGCTGACCTCCGGCCGGTGACCCGCCCCGCGACAGGCTCTCGGACCGGGCCCTCAGACCAGCTCGGTGATGGCGTGGTGGGCGACCACGCGGGCCCGGCGCACCGCGCGGTCGAGCTCACGCAGGGCCTCGGCGCGCACGGCGAGCTGGCCCGAGGTGAGCCCCCGCTCGTCGGCGATGCGGAGCACCGCGGCGAGACGGGCGGCCAGGGCGGCGACCCGATGGGCGCGGGCGGGGTAGCCGGGGGCCAGGCCGTCATCGGTGATGTTCAGCTGCCGATGGCCCTGGGCCGGCCCCTCCACGCCGAGCAGGGCGTCGGTGGCCACGCGCATCGCGCGGGTCAGCTCGTGCTCCGCGTCGGCGAGAGAGGGCAGGTCGGGTGCCGTGGCTCGGGCCTCCAGCACGCTCCAGCGAACCCCGGCGTACGATGACCCGCGGTGGTCCTTTACCGGGACCAGGCCAAGGCATCTGTCACCGAGCACGGCTGTCGCCGCCTGTCCGGCCTCGATGGCCGCGGAGTTGAAGGGGGGCGGTCCGGTGAGCCCGAGCGGGTCGCCCGGGACGGGCAGGGCCAGTCGCAGCGACTTCATACCCCCGATCCGCAGGTCGGCGAGGAACCCGCGGAGGGGAAGGTCGCCGCTTTCCGCGGCGACGACTTGGGGGCCGGCCTGTCGTTCCACGCGGTCGGCGGCCTCGTCGAGGCCGACCTGTCCGGCGAGCCAGGCGTTGCCCCAGCAGACCAGGGTGGCCGAGATCGGTGAATCAGGGTGCACCGATCCACGATATGCGCTCACCCTGCAATAGGTTTTGTTCCAGCGATTCACAAGGAGGCGTAAGGGATGGGCGGTCAGGTGCTTCGGCTACAGGACGTCACCGTCCGCAGGGACGGGGCGGCCCTGCTGCGGGAGATCGACTGGACCGTTCACGAGGACGAACGGTGGGTCGTCATCGGTCCCAACGGCGCGGGGAAGACGACGTTGCTGCAGGTGGTCGGGGCGATGCTGTTCCCCACCGAGGGCATCGTGGAGATTCTGGGCGAGCGGCTCGGCCAGAGCGACGTCTTCGAACTGCGGCCCCGCATCGGGCTCGCGAGCGCCTCACTGGCGGAGAAGGTGCCGCCGGAGGAGAAGGTCATCGACCTGGTGCTCACGGCCTCGTACGCCATCCTCGGCCGCTGGACGGAGGAGTACGACTCCCACGACGTCACGCGCGCCGTCGAGCTGATCGACCAGTTCGGATGCGCCCACCTGATCCGGCGCCGGTTCAACACGTTGTCCGAGGGAGAGCGTAAGCGGGTCCAGATCGCCCGCGCGCTCATGCCGAACCCGGAGCTGCTGCTGCTGGACGAGCCCGCCGCCGGCCTGGACCTGGGCGGGCGCGAGGACCTGGTCCGTCGCCTGGCGACGCTCGCGCACGATCCGAAGGCGCCGACCATGGTGCTGGTCACCCACCACGTGGAGGAGGTGCCCAGCGGGTTCACCCACGCGCTGTTGCTCCGGCACGGCTCCGTGGTGGCCCAGGGGCCGATCGAGCAGGTGATGACGGCGGAGAACCTGTCGCACACCTTCAGCGTCCCGCTCAGCCTGGATCAGGGGCGGGACGGCCGGTGGTACGCGCGGGCGCACCAACTCTGAGCTCATTACGGTTGTCCAAAAACCGGTAAAGCATACCCCTGCTGTGAGACGGCGGCCGGGCTCCTCCTAGCATCCGGTAAGTGCCGTGCACCTCGTCATGGGCGCGAGCCTCACCAGCAAAGGGGAGTTCATGACACCATGGGAGGCGGCCGCGATCTTCGTGGCCGGTATCGGAGCCGGAGGCATCAACGCCGTTGTCGGCTCCGGATCTCTGATCACGTTTCCGACCATGGTCGCGCTGGGGATGCCGCCGGTCGTCGCCAACGTCTGCAACAGCGTCGGCCTGGTCCCGGGCTCGCTGACCGGCGCGCTCGGCTACCGGGCGGAGTTGAAGGGGCAGCGCCAGCGGCTGATCCGGCTGGGAATTCCGACGATCATCAGCGCGGTGATCGGCGGGGTGCTCCTGCTCTATCTCCCCGCGGAGACGTTCAACGTCGTGGTGCCCGTCCTGATCGGTGTGGCGTGCGTGCTGGTGATCGCCCAGCCGAGACTCAACAGGTGGTTGAGCGCCCGGCGGGAGCACGCCCAGCCGCACGGCGGCCCCTGGCTCTGGATCGGTGTCTTCGCCTGCGGCATCTACGGCGGCTACTTCGGCGCCGCGCAGGGCGTGCTGCTCATCGGGCTGCTCGGCAGCTTCCTCGACGACGGCCTGCAGCGGATCAACGCGGCCAAGAACGTGCTCTCGCTGCTGATCAACATGTCCGCCGCGGCGCTGTTCATCCTGATCGCGGAGATCGACTGGCTGGCGGTGCTGATGGTGGCGCTGGGCGCCGCGATCGGCGGTTTCCTCGGTGCGAAGATCGGCAGGAAGTTGCCCGCTCCGGTATTGCGCTGGTTCATCGTCTGCATCGGTGTGGTGGCGATAGTCAAACTGGTGTACGGGTGAACCTGCCTACTAGTGGGTACCAATTAGGTATGAAAGGTGACAAGGTCGAGGTTGTCATCGACGCAGGAGACAGTTCCCGTACCTACGAGGTCAGCGCCACCAGAGCGGGACGCCGCGTTGAGGTGGCCAACGCACGCGGCGGCGTCGTCGAGGTGAGCGAGGTCACCCGGAGCGGAACGGCCGTGCGCACCGCCCGGTTCATGTCCAGCCGGATCCTCGCCCTGGTGGAACACCCCGCCGACGGCAAGTCCGCATAGCCCCGAACGGGCCCGAACAGCTCAGGACCGGTGGCGGGGCGGTTCGTCATGCCTGGGCGGGACGGACCTGGAGCACGCCGTCGCGGCGGACCCGGGTCTCGAAGGACGGCTGGGGGGCTGTGGCCGGGCCGTGTACGACGGCACCGTCGGAGAGTCTGAAGGTGCTTCCGTGCCACGGGCAGACCACGCAGGTGGTGCCCTCCTCCGAGATCAGACGCCCCTGGTGGAGTGGCCCGGCCAGGTGGGCGCACTGGTCGGCGAGGACCGTGACGGTGCCCCCGACACGGAGTACGAACAGGTCGATGTAGCCGAGCCGTCGCGTCACCGGACGTCCGTCCGGCAGATCGCCGATCTCGCATAGGTCGTGCCAGCCCAGCGGGACCAGGTGGGCGACGGACTCGGCGTGGTTGGACCCGGCCGCCTGCCGGTAGGCGAGGTAGCCGCCGAGGTAGCCGCCCACGCTCGCGGCACCCAGCCCGACGAACGACAGCAGCCGCCCGGTCCGGTCGCGCCCGCTCAACCGGAACGCCAGCGATCCGGCGTAGAGCCCTAGGGAGGTCAGGTTGGCGATCGCGTGCACGAACCCCACCCGCTGCTGCTCGCGGTGGAGCGCGGACCAGTCGACGACGCCCGCGGCCACCGCCGGGGTGGCGGTGGCGAGTCCACTCGCGACCAGCAGTTGCGACGCGCGTGGATCCGAGCGGGTCACGTCGAGCACCGCGGTCGCCGCCCAGAGGCCCAGGCTGAGGTTGGCGAGCGGTGGATGAAGTGGTTTGCCGAGCGGTACCCCGTGCAGCAGGTCACGGAGCAGGCCTGGGCCGATCCGTCGGCGTACCGCCTTGGCGAGTATGCGGATCGGCCGATCGGCCCTGGGGGACCGCTCGATCCGCTCGGTGAATTCGACCCCGGGCACCAGGCGCTTAAAAGTTCGGCGCCCTGTTTTGACGGTTTCCTTCACTATCGCCCCCTTCTCGACCCATAGGGACCTACCCGGGAACGGTGTTATGCACGCGCCAAATGTCCTCGGCTGACGGAGAGAGCGATGATCTCGGTGGCGTAGGCGCCCAGCGTCGCCGACCCCTCCTCGATGATTTTCACCTTCTCCAGCACCTGTTCCGCGGTCACCTTGTAGAGCGACCAGGTGCCGCCCTCGTTGTGGTGGTTGGCCATGATGGGCGCGATCCGGTCGAGGGCCTTGGCGAACTTGGCCTCGGGAGTCCTGCGCTCCTCGAACTCGTCCCAGAGGTCGCGCAACCGCGCGGCCTGGTCATCTGGGAGCAGCCCGAAGATCCGGTCGGCGGCCTTGCGCTCGATGCCCAACTGGGCCTCGACGGCGGAGGCGTCGTAGATGAAGGTGTCTCCCGCGTCGATCTCGACGATGTCGTGGACGAGCAGCATCGCGACGACCCTGTCGAGGTCGGTGCCCGGTGGTGCGTGTTCGGCCAAGACCATCGCCAGCATGCCCACGTACCAGGAATGCTCGGCGTCGTTCTCCCGCCGCGACCCGTCCATGAGGGTGTTGCGGCGGACGATGCGTCTGAGCTTGTCGATCTCCATGGCGAAGGTGAGCTGAGCGTGTAGACGGTCCTGTGCTAAAGGGGTGGTCACGCGCGCAAGCCTAATGCGCGTCGATCCCCCTTTTCCGAGCGATCATGGGATCATGCCCGGCCGAGTGTGACGGGGACCCCGTTGAACACGGCGTTTCCCGAGGGTACGTCCACGATGGAATCGTCTGTCAGCGCGTTCGCATTGACCCCCGCGTGCTCGGCGGCCACCAGTTGCGAGGTGCCCGCGTGTCCCCATCCGTGGGGCAGGCTCACCACTCCCGGCATGATCGTGTCGGTCGGCTCCAGCGGTACGACCAGCTCGCCGGCCGCCGAGCGCACCACCGCGTGCTCGCCCAGCCCGAGCCTGCTCACGTCGTCCGGGTTGATCTGCAGGGTGCACCGGTTGGTCCCGCCGACCAGCGGGCCCACGTTGTGCAGCCAGCTGTTGTTGGAGCGCAGGTGGCGCCGGCCGATCAGCACGATCTCCGCGGGTGGCACGGTCAGCCGCCCGCGCAGCCGCGCGACGTCCTCGACCAGCCGCGGCGGAGCCAGCTCCACCCGCCCTGAGGCGGTGCGGACGATCTCCGTCAGCCGAGGTTCCAGAGCGCCCAGGTCGATGCCGTGCGGGTTCGCCAGGAGCGTGGCCAGGGAGAGCCCGTAGGGGCCGAGCCTGAGCATGGCGTCCAGCCGCATCTCGGCTCCGCTGCCGCCGTCCAGCGAGGCACGCAACTCGGCCGGGTCCCCGCCCTCCATCGGTGAGCCGGGCGTCTCGGCCGCCTTGCGGAGCATCTGGTCGAGGATCAGCTCGTCGAGCAGGGCCGGGTCGGCGTCCGCCCCCTGCCCAGAGGCGATCATCGTCAGCCGTGCCATGATCTCGGCCTCGGAGGGACGTCCCGGCTCCAGCGGCAGGACCGGCGGGGAGAACCTCGCGTAGTTGCGGACCGCGACGAACAGCAGCGACAGGTCGTAGTGCGGCGACTGCATCACCCGGGGCGGCGGCAGGATGACGTTCGCGTGCCTGGTGGTCTCGTTCAGGTACGGGTCCACGCAGACCATGAACTCCAGGTCACGGAAGGCCGCGTCCAGCCGTGGACCGCCCGGCGCCGACAGCACCGGGTTGCCGGCCACCATGACCAGCCCTCTGACCTGCCCCTCGCCCGGTGTCTCGATCTCGTCCGCGAGGGTGGCCACCGGGAGCTCACCGTTCGCCTCCGGCAGCCCGCGGACGCGGCTGTGCCAGCGTCCCGTGGTGTACGGCCTGCTCCTGCGGCCGTTCTCCACCGCGGTTTTCGCGAACATGACCCCGCCGGGGCGGTCGAAGTTGCCGGTCAGGATGTTGACGACGTCGACCAGCCACTGCGTGACGGTGCCGAACTCGACGGTGCAGGTGCCGATCCGGGCGTAGACGGCGGCGGTCGGGGCCGCGGCCAGCTCGCGCGCCAGCCGTACGATCTCCGCGGCGGGCACCCCGCAGATCGGGGCCACGGTCTCCGGGGCGAAGTCCTCCGCCAGCCGGCCGACCTCGTCCAGCCCGTTGACCTCGACGCCCACCGAGGTCAGATCCTCGGCGAAGAGGGTGTGCACGATGCCGAACAGCAGGTAGGCGTCGGTGCCCGGCCGCACGAACAGGTGCTCGTCGGCGAGAGCGGCGGTGCGGGTGCGGCGCGGGTCGACGACCACGAGCCTGCCTCCGCGTCCGCGCAGCGCCCTGAGGCGGCCGGGGAAGTCAGGGGCGGTGCAGAGCGAGCCGTTGGACTCCAGCGGGTTGGCGCCGAGCATCAGCAGGTAGTCGGTGCGATCCAGGTCGGGCACCGCGATGGCCAGCGGGTCGCCGAGCATCAGGCCGCAGGAGACGTGCTTGGGCATCTGGTCCGCGGTGCTCGCGGAGAAGACGTTGCGGGTGCCGAGAGCGCGGATCAGGGGTGTGCCGTACAGGGCGCCCGCCATGGAGTGGGCGTTCGGGTTGCCGACGTAGACGGCCAGAGACCGGCGGCCGTGTGCGTCGATCACGCCCTTCAGGCCCTCCTCGACCGTGCGGAACGCCTCGTCCCAGGACGCCTCGCGCCACACCTCGCCCGTCCGGATCATCGGGACGCCCAGCCGGTCCGGGTCCTCGTCGAGGCGGCCCAGGCTTGCCCCCTTGGGGCAGATGAACCCCTTGGAAAACGGGTCGTCCGGGTCGCCCTTGACCGAGGTGACATGCCCGGTGTCGTCGAGGGTGAGCCGGAGGCCGCAGACGGCCTCGCAGAGGGGGCAGGTCCGGTGCGCTGTTCTCATCGGCACTCCTGAGTCCGGTAAGTGAACTCATCATGGCCGTAGGCCGGGGCGAGGGGAAGCCCCCGAGGGCGAACTCGGGGGCTTCCATGCCGCCAGGAGGACGGGGCGGCCAGTGGAACCCAGGCGGCCCGCTGTGTCCCGCGGCCGGATGGGAGGTTCGCGCGGCCTGCTTCCCGTGGACCGGAGGTTCACGCGGCCCGTTGCCGTTGGTCGGCGGGCTCGTGCGGCCCGGGGAGCAGGGCGGCGGCGGAGCGGATGCCGGACTCCTCCCGCACGGTCCGGTGGGCCCGTGGGCCGACCCAGTCCGTCCACCCGTACCACCGGTCGATTCCCACCGGGGGGCCGGTGAACTCGTCCCTGCGGACGATCTCGACGGCCAGCAGGTGCGCCCACCTGCGGTGCCGAAGGACCACGGTGTCGCGGGCATAGCACGCCGACGCGATCTCGGCCGAGAACGCCTCGAAGTCCTCAGCACAGATCCCGGCCCTGGCGAGGATCAGCGCCTTCTCCCCGGCGGCGGAAGGAGTGATCCACAGCACCAGCGGAAGCCGTCCCGAGCGGGTGTGTATCCCGGTCTCCACGCACGTCCTCTGCAGGCGGTGCCGGGAGATCAGACACCACGCGTGCGCCCTCACCCACCTGCGCCCGGAGCGGGAGGCGGCGGGAACGCCGGAGGTGCAGGCCAGAAGGGCAGAGGGCCACCAGTGGCCCTGTTTGAAGGAGAGGGCCGCCACGGCCAGGACGGTCGAGACGGCGGCGAGCAGGACGATCTCCGTCCGCCAGCGCCACAGCCGGACGAGGAGGCCCGTCCTGCCGGGTGGCCGGCCGTCGGGGCGACCGTAGCGGTTGTTGCGGAGGTTACGCCGCGACATCGCCGCCCGCCCTCTTGCCGGGTACGGGCGCCAGGGCGAGAGCGGAGGCGGTGGTCCGCTCGGCCTTGAGGAGGTCGAACCGGGGCTCGCGGTAGTGCCTGCTCACGAAACCGGTCCTGGTCACGGTCCAGCCGAGCCGGTGGGCCCACTCGTCCTGGTCCATGCAGAGTTCTCGGTCGATGATGTAGATCAGATCGAGGATGAGGGTCTTGATTCCGCAGAGTCCCTTGGTACGGTGGAAGGACATAGGAGACTCCCTTCGTGGTTTCAACGTGGAGTTCTTGTGCCAACCGGGTCGGTGGCCGCCGACCCGGTGCTTTTTTGCGCCCGATCGGGCGCCCCCTGGTGCGTGCGACTCTGGGCCGTCGCCGGCCGATTTCCTCCGCTCCCCCTGCTGGCCTCCCCGGTTCAACTCCGTCGTGCTGGAGACGGCGCCGTTGCCGATCAGGTGCGCGCACGTTTCGCCCCGCGCGCGATTCGCGGAGGTCCTCGAAGACATCCCCCGGATGATCACCGGTGGATTCCCCGATCTTCCGAGAACCTTCCTGTTCTGATAGTCGCTCAGTAGAGATTTCCCTGCAAGACTTGCCGTAAGGAAAAAAGCAATAAACTTCTCCGAATACACTGCAAACGACAGTGTAATTTGCACTACCATTCGTCTGGTTCCTGTCGAGGCCATGACGTCCACCCGCCCGTCATGGCGAGGAGGTCGTGATGCCGGAACGTGGTAGTCCAGCGCTCCGCCGGCGTCGGCTGGGCATGGAGCTTCGCCGGCTCCGCGAAGGACTGAACATGACCGGTGACGAGGTGTCCGACCGTCTCGGGTGGTCGACCGCCAAGGTCAGCCGCATCGAGACCGCCAAGACGCTGGCCAAGGAGGAGGACGTCGAGGCGCTCTGCGGGCTCTACCGGGTCGACGAGCACCTCCGGGAGGCTCTGGTCGCGCTGCGACACGACGCCGCCCGGAAGGGGTGGTGGGAGAGGTATCGGAGTTCCGTCCCCGATGACTACATCACGCTCATCGGGATGGAGGCGGAGGCCACCATGACGCGAAACTGGGAACCCCAGGTCGTGCCCGGCCTTCTCCAGACGAAGGAATACGCCCGGGAGGTCCTCGCGGCGGGTCAACACGCCAGCCAGCTACCGTCGAGCTGGTTTCAGGATCGCGCGGAGATCCGGATGATGCGCCAGCACACCCTGCTGCACGCGCCGCGACCGCTGACGCACATAAGCGTCTTCCACGAGTCCGTGCTGAAGAACCAGTACGGCGACGCCCAGGTCATGCGAGACCAACTGCTGCATCTGATCGAGATCTCCCGGTTACCGCACGTGGAGATACGGATCCTGCCCCAGGACGTTCCGCCGCCGGTGTCCACGGGCACCTTCGTGCACCTGACGTTCTCCGACTTCCCCGATGTCGTCTATCTGGAGTCCCTGTTCGGTGGACGGTTCATAGAGGACGCGGAAATGGTCTACGGGTACGAACGGGCCTTCGGCCATCTGGCGGAGCGGGCTCTGGACGAGGCGGCGTCGCAGGAACTGATAAGAAACACAACGGAGTACTGGGAAAGATAGCGGCAGGCCGCTATGCACATATTGGAAGACAAATGAACGAGAAACATATCAGCGCCGCTGAGTGGAAGAAAAGCTCGCTCAGTTCCGTGAACGGGAACTGTGTCGAGGTGGCGGCGCTGGACGGGGGCCACATGGGGGTCCGGGACAGCAAGGAACGGTCAGGGCCGGTCCTGGTCTTCACCCGCGAGGAGTGGGGAGTCTTCGTCGGCGCGATCAAGAAAGACGGATTACATCTCTGAGAGATGAGAACGGCCCGCCGGCCGATGGCCGCGGGCCGTTTCCCCGGGCACCTCTCACCGCCTCGTGCGGGCCGAGAACTGCCGGGCCGCGAAGCCGTACATCCGGTTCGAGGTTCACGGGCCCGTCGCCGACCGCTGGATGGAGGCGGTGTGCCGGGCGATCAACGATCTTGGTGGAATACCCGCCCCGCGGCCCGAGGCGCCTCAGGCGGGCGACGCCGACGGGGATGCCCATGTGGGTGCAGATGGTGGGGGGAACCATGGGCTCCACCGTCGCCGGTTTCCCGGTATGGGGCCTGGCGCGATAAACCCGCTGGTTAGCGGACTATTCCATGTAAGAGTCTTGCCTTTCCTTGGCTTCCCGATGAAATTCTGGCATTGGTGCTGTTGGGTGAGAGGACGGGCATGGAATCAGGTGATGCGTTGATCTGGAAGAAGAGCAGCCACAGTTCCCTCAATGGTAACTGTGTGGAGGTGGCAAGGCTCTCCGGACGCGAAGTGGGCGTGCGCGACAGCAAGGACCGGGAAGGACCGGTGCTCGTTTTCGGCCATGCCGGATGGGCCGCGTTCGTCGGTGGGGTGAAGGGTGGGGAGTTCGACTTCTGAACGGTTCCGCACCTCGGACGGGGGCTTGCCCAACGGTGGTCAGGCCCCTTTCGCGTCCCGGGGGCGGTCTCTCCGGGAAACCGGGGGAGAAGCCGCATGGCCCGCACCTGTCGAAGGTACGAGCCGTACGAGGAGAGGATGTGACTGTTCGGCGGTGACCCCCGGGCCCTGGCCGAGGCCCTTGTGGATGTTCGTCCAGTACTCCACGACGCGCTTCTTCGTCTCGGCGGTGACCTTCGGGGCGGAGGCGTGGCCGACGACGTTGCTCACCAGGTGGGCGCGGCCGGTGGAAGAAGGTCGACGGGTTGTCGCCGACGATGTGGTAGTCGCCCTCTTCGGTGTAGAACCTCAGCGCGAAGCCGCGCGGGTCACGCCGGGTGTCGGGGCTGCCGAGCGCACCGGCCCTGGTCCTCCATGGACGACACGGTACGGTCTAAAGCTGAATTATTCGAATAAGTGTTTTACTCAACTTTTGAGGAATCGAATCTCGTAGGGCGAGTTGTGCCACACATCGCGGGTGAGATGGCATCCTCGGATACCGATGGACACGTACAGCACCGCCCGACGTCTTGCCCTGGCCGCCACGATCACCGCCTCAGCCGTTCTCCTCGCGGCCTGTTCCACGGCCGAGTCGGTCACCCCCGGCGCACTCGCCGACGTCGAGGAGAAGCCGACCCCCCAGGCGGAGCCCACGCCTACCCCCGAGCGCAAGCCGTACACCATCTCCTTTGGTGGCGACGTGCACTTCGAGGGCGTGCTGCGAACCCGTCTGAACGCCGATCCGAAGACCGCGCTCGGCCCGATCGCCAAGGTGCTCAGCCGCTCCGACCTGGCGATGGTCAACCTGGAGACCGCGATCACCACCGGTGGCACCCCCGCCCCGGGCAAGCAGTACACCTTCCGCGCTCCGGCGGCCGCGCTGACCGCGCTGAAGGCGTCAGGGGTGGACGTGGCGTCCCTGGCGAACAACCACGGCATGGACTACATGCAGAGCGGGTTGACCGACTCCCTCGCCGCCATAAAACGCGCCAAATTCCCCGTTGTGGGCGTGGGCAGGAACGAGGCCGAGGCCTACCGGCCGTGGCGGACCACCGTGAACGGCAACCGCGTCGCCATCATCGGCGCCACCCAGGTGCTGGACGCGGAGTTCGTCGGGGCGTGGACCGCCTCCGGTGACAAGGCCGGCCTCGCCTCGGCCAAGAACGAGGCGCGGTTGATCCAGGAGGTGCGCAGGGCCCGCAAGAACTCCGACACCGTGATCGTCCACCTGCACTGGGGCACCGAACTGCAGAAGTGCCCCAACGAGGCGCAGCGCGGCCTGGCGCCCAAGCTGGTCGCGGCCGGGGCGGATGTCATCGTGGGCGGCCACGCGCACATCCTGCTCGGCGGCGGCTACCTGAAGAACAGCTACGTCAACTACGGCATGGGTAACTTCGTCTTCTACAACTGGGGCCCGGAGACCGGCAGGACCGGCGTGCTCACCCTGACGATCAACGGCCGCAGGGTGCTCAAGGACCAGTGGACCCCGGCCAGCATCCAGGGCGGGGTGCCGATCCCGATCACCGGGCTCGGGCGGCAGCAGGCCATCGCGAACTGGAAGGCGCTGCGCGACTGCACCGGACTGGCCGCCAGACCCGGTCAGTCCGGCTGACCGAGCCGGACCGGCCCCGTCCTCCCCGTGCCGCGTCGCCGTTTTAGCCGTGGGGAGCGCTTCAATGACGAATAAGCACTGACCTGACGGCGTCAGGCGGGCAAGATGGTGGGGTGTCCATCGTGCCCGCCGAGGAGCCCTGCGAAGTCCCACTGCGGCGTCAGCCCAGCCAGCGACGGAGCGCACGGCGCGTGGAGCGAATGCTCGACGCGTGCGCCGACCTGCTGGACGAGATCGGCTACGACGCGCTTTCCACCACACGGATCGCCGAGCGCGCGGGGGTCGCGATCGGCTCGGTCTACCAGTTCTTTCCCGACAAACGGGCCATCGCCCAGGCGGTGACCCGGCGTCACATCGAGGGGTTCGTCTCCCGGATCGGGAGACGCTTCCTGTCGGAGGACTACGCGGGCTGGTGGGACGCGGTCGACGCGATCATCGATGAGTACGTGGAGATGCACAGGACCGTGCCGGGTTTCCGGTCCCTGCACTTCGGCGACGTGGTGGACCTCAACCTGCTCGACGCCGGTTCTGAGAACAACACGGTGATCGCCGGACGGCTGCGTGGCCTCCTCCTGCAGGAGTACGGCCTGGCCGACAGCGAGGAGTTCGACCTGGCCATCCTGGTCGCGGTGGAGGCCGGAGACGCGGTGCTCAAGCTGGCGTTCCGCCGTGATCCGAACGGCGACCCGCAGCTCGTGGCCGAGGCCAAGCGCCTGATCCGTGGCTACCTGAACCGTCAGTTCGCCCGGGTCTCGGGCTGAGAGAGCTGGGGGAGAAGGTTCTCTTCGAGAGACTCGCCGGTGCCCTCACGCGGGTTCCCGCCGCCGGTCGAGTCCGGCGTGGCGAACACGGGCCCCGCGTCGGTGAGCCGTTCCCGATACTGCCGGACCTGGCCCCGGCGTTCGAGCTGGGACCACCGCTCCTGCGCGAAGGTCCCGCCGGCCGCCTCGGCTGCCCCGGCCGTCCCGGTCTCGACGCGCCTCTGTGCCGTCGGTCTCGGCGCTTCCAGCAGTCTCTGCGCTTCCGGCCCCTGCGGGTTCTGCCAGGCCGTTCCCGGTCTCTGGGGGCTCTGCCGCTGCGCATCCTGCCGTTGCACGCGCGGCGGTCTCTCGCGCGGCCACTCCGCGCCCGGCTCGATCGGCACCGTTACGACCGTGCCGGGTCCGGGCGGCAGCGTCCCCGACTCGACGCGGGAGCTCCGGACGGGCTCGGAGGGGGTGACCGGTTGGAGACGTCGCGCCCGATGGACCCGCTCCATCCTCTTGATCCGGGCGGCGAGCTTCTCATGACGGAGCCTGCTCTCCAGGGTGAGCAGCTCCTGGTGGGCCTGACCGATCGCCTCCATCTTGACCGACAGATATCCGGCGGACCCCGGAACGATCACGGAGAAGGCCAGGAGAAGCATCAGGGTGAAGGCCGTCTGCCTGGACATGCCCATCGCAGCTCCTCCCAATGATGTGCTCCCCTAGCAGGAGTCATCGCTCATATGCCCGTTTTACTGGAGAAACACGCGCACCGTAGTCGTTCGTTTACTCAAGGTCATATGGCCAATACCTGCCGTTGGCCGTACGCGGTCGAGCGTCGCTCGGTACTCTCGCGATGTGGCGCATGTGACACGTGAGCAACTTGATCGATTGCTTGAGCAGGCACTTCTGGCCGACGATCACGAAGCCCTGGCTCGGCGACTCGAAGCCCTGGTCGAGGCGTACGCGTCCGGCGACATGTCGCGGGCGGCGATCCTCGTGCTCGCCGCCGAGGAGTGGCGGCAGGCCGGACAGCCCGCTCGGGCCCTTGACTGCTTCCAGCGGGCGGTGGACGACGGTGGCGAGGTGAGCGTCGATCCCCGGGCCGGGATCGCCGACACTCTTTTCGAGCTCGAACAGCCGGACGAGGCGAGAGAGGTGATCGCGGCGATTCACGCGGTCGGCGAGGTCACCGCGGCCACCGCTCTCACGGTCGCTGAGACGCTCGTCGCCTACGGAGACCTCGGGGAGGCCCATCGGTGGGCCACCGAGGGGGCGCACCGGGCGGTGGAGGGCGGTGGTGAGCACATCGCCCTGCTCAGAACCCGCTACCGGATCCGCGTCGACCTCGGGCTCCCCGAAGACGAACTCGACGCCCTCCTCGACGCTTCGTGCTGACGGCGGCCTGCCCCGAAACCGGGAAAGGGCCGTGCCCGTTGGGGCACGACCCTTCCTCCATGGTGGTTCGCGATCCGGTGGTTACCCCACATTGAGGCCCGGGATCGTCCTCTCCAGCGCGGGGAGGACGGAAAGCTCCGCGCCGCCCTCCGTGGTGGCGGCCTCGCCCGCGGAGGTGTCCGGCACCGTGGGAGTCTCCGGCGCCGTGGGGGCCTCCGGGCGTGCGACGGCCGGAGGCTCCACCGCCGGCGTTTCGGCCGACGGCAGGTCCTCGGTGACGGCGTCCGCCTGGGCCGGCTGGGGCAGCGGCGCCGTGTCGTCGTCCGGCGTGACCTCCGCTTCGGCGGGTCGCTCGGGCGCCGGGGGCACCGGGGCCCGCAGCCAGCTGATGCCGTCGCTGGGAGCGCCCGGCGCGCCCGGCAGGCCGGGCAGGTCCGGCGCGTCGGCCACGATGCTCACCCAGGAGTTCGTCCACTCGTGACCGGGAAGGCTCGACAGCCCGAAGGGCAACGCGTGGAAGCCGGTGCCCGCGGCGACGCCTCCGGCATCGGCGAAGCTGACCAGTGCTGAGGCCTGGGAGAGATCCGGCAGTTCGGTGACGTGCGCGAGCCGGTCCGCGGTCACCGGCATCTCGCCGGTGCCGGCGGTCACCGACGCCCCGGCGCCGTCCGTCGCGACCGGCGTCTCGCCGATGTTCGCGGTCACCGATGCCCCGGAACCGTCTGCGATCGCCGGCGTCCCGGCGTCGCCGGTGGTCGTCGTCCCGTCGGCTGCCGCGGTGCCTCCGACGTCGCCGGCCTCCTCGCAGGCGGCCGCCATGGCCCCGGGCGCCTGCGCTGCCCCTGCCGTCTCGCGCTCCTGGCAGGGCGCGACCTCCGCCGAGGCCGGAGAGACCATGGTCCAGCCGGCGCCGGCGGTGAGCAGCGCCACCGCGAGGATTCCCCTGATGTTCCGTGATGAGTGCGACATGCACATCCCCCTGTTGCGTTCGGTAATCCGATGACTGCCGAACGTAACAGGGGGGTCTTGCCCAGGGGCGTGCTTAACCCAATGGTGGTCGAGCCATTACCGGGCCCCATCCGGTGATGGTCAAGCCCTTACCGGACCGATGTTCAGGGAGTCGCTCGCCTCGTCGAGGTCGACCAGCACCTCGTCGCCGTCCTGGACCTCGCCGGAGAGCACCTCCTTGGCCAGCTTGTCGCCGATCGCGGACTGGACGAGGCGGCGGAGCGGGCGCGCGCCGTACAGCGGGTCGTAGCCCGTCAGCGCCAGCCAGTCGCGTGCCGCCGGGGTCACCGTCAGCGTGAGCCGCCGGTCCGCCAGGCGCCTGGCCAGGTGGGTCACCTGCAGGTCCACGATCCGGGAGAGCTCCTCGGTGCCGAGTGCGTCGAACTGGATCACGTCGTCGAGCCGGTTGAGGAACTCGGGCTTGAACGAGCTCCTGACCGCGGCCATCACGGCGGTCCGCTGATCCTCCTTCGCCATGCTCGGGTCCACGAGGAACTGCGAGCCGATGTTGGAGGTGAGGATCAGGATCACGTTGCGGAAGTCGACGGTCCGGCCCTGTCCGTCGGTGAGCCGCCCGTCGTCGAGCACCTGGAGCAGGATGTCGAAGACCTCGGGGTGGGCCTTCTCGACCTCGTCCAGCAGCACCACGGTGTACGGCCTGCGCCGCACGGCCTCGGTGAGCTGGCCGCCCTCCTCGTAGCCCACGTAACCGGGTGGGGCGCCCACCAGCCGCGAGACGCTGTGCTTCTCGCCGTACTCGCTCATGTCGATGCGGACCATCGCCCGCTCGTCGTCGAACAGGAAGTCCGCCAGCGCCTTGGCCAGCTCCGTCTTGCCGACGCCCGTCGGGCCGAGGAACAGGAAACTGCCGGTCGGCCGGTCCGGGTCGGAGATGCCGGCCCGCGCTCGCCGTACGGCGTCGGAGACCGCTTCGACCGCCTGCCGCTGGCCGATCAGCCGCCTGCCGAGTTCCTCCTCCATGCGGAGCAGCTTGCTGGTCTCGCCTTCGAGCAGCCGGCCTGCGGGGATGCCGGTCCACGAGGAGATGACCTGGGCGATGTCGTCGGCGCCGACCTCCTCCTTGACCATCGGGTTCTCGGGCTGGGCGGCCTTGCTGGCCTCGGCGAGCTTGGCCTCCAGGCTGGGCACCTCGGCGTACATCAGCCGCGAGGCGGCCTCGAAGTCGCCGTCGCGCTGCGCGCGCTCGGCGGCGCTCCGCACCTCGTCGATCTGCTTCTTCAGGTCACCGACCCGGTTGAGCCCGGCCTTCTCCTGCTCCCACCGGCCGACCAGGGCGTTGAGCTCCTCCTGGCGGTCGGCGAGTTCCCCGCGGAGCCGCTCCAGCCTCTGCAGGCTGCTCTCGTCGGTCTCCTTGGCGAGCGCCAGCTCCTCCATCTTCATCCGGTCCACGTTCCGCTGGAGCTGGTCGATCTCGACGGGACGGGAGTCGATCTCCATGCGGAGCCGGGAGGCGGCCTCGTCGACAAGGTCGATCGCCTTGTCGGGCAGGAAGCGGGAGGTGATGTAGCGGTCGGAGAGGGCGGCGGCGGCCACGAGTGCGCCGTCGGCGATCTGGACCTGGTGGTGTGCCTCGTAGCGCCCCTTGAGGCCGCGCAGGATGGCGATCGTGTCCTCGACGGTGGGCTCGCCCACGTAGACCTGCTGGAACCGCCGCTCCAGCGCGGGGTCCTTCTCGATGCGCTCGCGGTACTCGTCCAGCGTGGTGGCGCCGATCATCCTCAGCTCGCCGCGGGCCAGCATGGGCTTGAGCATGTTGCCCGCGTCCATCGCGCCCTCGCCGGCGCCCGCGCCGACCATGGTGTGCAGCTCGTCGATGAAGGTGACGACCTGGCCGTCACTCTCCTTGATCTCCCCGAGCACCGCCTTGAGACGTTCCTCGAACTCGCCGCGGTACTTGGCGCCGGCGACCATCGCGCCCAGGTCGAGCGCGATCAGGCGCTTGTCGCGCAGGCTGGAGGGCACGTCACCCGCGACGATCCGCTGGGCCAGCCCCTCCACCACGGCGGTCTTTCCGACGCCGGGCTCGCCGATGAGCACCGGGTTGTTCTTGGTACGGCGGCTGAGCACCTGGACGACGCGCCGGATCTCCGAGTCGCGGCCGATCACCGGATCGAGCTTGCCCGCCCGGGCCCGCTCGGTCAGGTCGATCCCGTACTTCTCCAGCGCCTGGTAGGTGTCCTCGGGCGTCTCGCTGGTCACCCTGGCGTGCCCGCGTACCTTCTCGAAGGCGTCGAGCAGCGCGTTCGGGCTCGCGCCGCGCGATTTGAGCAGTTCGGCGATGGGGCCGCCGTCCGTGGCGAGACCGACCAGCAGGTGTTCGGTCGAGACGTAGTCGTCCTCAAGGCCGCGGGCCCGCTGGGCCGCCGTGTTCATCACGGTGAGAAGCTGCCGGGAGCTCGACGGGGCGCTGACCGTGGCGCCCTGCGCCTTCGGCAGGGCCGCGAGCTGCTTCTCGGCCTCGATCCGCAACTGCTTCCAGTCGGCGCCCACCGCTTCGAGCAGGGGCACCGCGGTGCCACCGGTCTGGGCGAGCAGTGAGGTGAACAGATGGGCCGGGGCGACCTCGGGGTTACCCTCCGCGGCTGCCCGCCGGATGGCGGAGGAGACCGCCGCCTGACTCTTCTGGGTGAGCTTGTAGTCCATTGACTTCCCTCGTAGTTCAGGGCCGCTCGTATCGCGGCCCTCCCCTCAGCCCGGTCACCGGCGCGTTCTCACGGCATGACGCCGGCGCCGGCGTCGGCGTGTCGCGGTGAGGACGCCCCTGTCCGGTGATCTCCCCGTGAGATTTTCAGGCGGGAGGCAGCTGGTACTGGATGAGGGCGCGGATCATGTTCATCTCCGCGCGGAGACGGTGGTTCTCGTCACGCAGGCGCAGGGCCTCCGTCTCAAGGACCAGGATTCGCTTGATGCCCGCGAGGTTGATGCCCTCCTCCTGGGAGAGCCGCTGGACCTCGCGGAGCATCATGATGTCGCGGGTGGAGTACAGGCGTCCGCGTCCCGCCGTACGGCCTGGGCTGACCAGGCCGAGACGGTCGTACTGGCGAAGGGTCTGCGGGTGCAGACCTGACAGCTGGGCGGCCACCGAGATCACATAGACGGGTGTGTCATCCGACAGATCGAAGTAGTTGGCTTCCATGGCTACTCGCTTCTGGCCTGTTCGATGAGGTCCGCCCGTGGGTCACCACCCGAGGTGGCGTCGCGGAACTCCTCAAGGGCCCCTCTCGCCTTGTCCTCCAGCTGCTGTGGCACCAGAACCTCGATCGTGGCGAGCAGATCGCCCTTGGTGCCGTCCTTGCGTGCCACACCCCTGCCGCGCACCCGGAAGGTGCGGCCGTTCGGGGTGCCCTCGGGGATGCGCAGCGTGACCGGCATTCCCTTGAGAATCGGCACCTTGATCTCGGCTCCCAGCGCCGCCTCGGTGAAGGTGACCGGAACGGTGACCGTCAGGTTCTCACCCGTCCTGCCGAACACGGAGTGCGGCTTGACGTGGATCTGGACGTAGAGGTCACCGGCGGGGCCGCCGTTCTCCCCGGGCGCGCCCTTCGCCTTGATCTTGATGCGCTGGCCGTCGCCGACCCCTGCCGGGATGCGGGCCTGGATCGTTCGGGTGCTCTTGCCCCGCCCGCTCCCCTCGCACACCTGGCACGGGTCGTCCACCAGCAGGCCGCGGCCCTTGCAGTCGCGGCACGGCTCGGAGAAGGCGAAGTTTCCGAGGTTGCGGCTGGCCGCCCCGGTGCCCTCGCAGGTCGGGCAGACCCGCGGGGTGGTGCCGGCCTTGGCGCCGGTTCCCCCGCACGTGGTGCACGCGGAGGAACTGGTCAGACGGAGCGAGACCGTGGTGCCCTCCACCGCCTCGGAGAAGGAGAGCGAGACCTCGGACTCGATGTCCTGGCCGCGCCGTGCCCTGGTCGACGTCCCGCCGGGGCGGCTCGCGCCACCCCGGTTGAAGAGGCCGCCGAAGATGTCGCCGATGCGCTCCCCGGCGCCGCTCTGCTGGTGGGTGCCCCCGAAGAGGTCTCCCAGGTCGAACGGGAACCCGCCCGAGCCGGTGCGCGGAGCCCCTCCGGTCCCCGCGTAGCCGCCCAGACCCGATCCGAACAGCGTCCGCGCCTCGTCGTACTCCTTGCGGCGCTTGGTGTCGGACAGGATGTCGTAGGCCTCGGAGACCTCCTTGAACTTGGCGGTGCTCTCGGAGGTCGCCGAGCTTCCGGGGTTGGCGTCAGGGTGGTACTTCCTGGCCAGCTTCCGGTACGCCTTCTTGATCTCATCGGCCGTGGCGGTCTTGGGCACACCAAGGACGGCGTAGTAGTCCTTCTCCAAGTAGTCCTTGGTGCTCATCCACGTTCCTTCACAGAGATTGGATCTTGGGGGGTCAGTTGTCGTCCGCGGCGGGCTCTTCGGGCTCGGCCACCGCGACTCGCGCGGGGCGGAGCACTCGCTCGCCGATCCGGTAACCGGGCTGCAGGATCTCCACGCAGGTCGGCTCTGTGACGTCGGGGGAGTAACTGTGCATCAGGGCCTCGTGCACCGTCGGGTCGAACGGTTCGCCCTTGGTGCCGAAGGCGCTCAGCCCCAGTTTCCCCGTGGCCGCCTCCAGCGACTCGCTCACCTTGGCGAAACCGCCGGTCAGCTCGCCGTGGTCGCGGGCCCGGCCGATGTCGTCCAGGACAGGGAGCAGTTCGGCCAGCGCGCCGGCCACCGCCTGCTCCTTGACCAGGGCCCGGTCCCGCTCGACCCGCTTGCGATAGTTGGAATACTCGGCCTGAAGACGCTGCAGGTCCGCGGTGCGCTCGGCGAGCTGGGTGGCCAGCTCGATCGAGGCGAGGTCCGATGCCAGGGAGGACGAGGAGGACGACCTGTCGGCCTGCTCCTTGTCGTTCTGACCCGTGGCCTCCGCCGGGGCCGTCTCGCGGACCTGTCCCGTCTCCGGGTCTATCTTCCGGTTGTCGCGGATCACCGGCTCCTCCTCGGAACCGTTCTCGCGCGTGCTCACGCTGCTGCTCCCCTCGACTTGCCGGCCGTCACTTGGTGCCGCTGTCGCGCTTCGGGTCGTCGTCCACGATCTCGGCCTCGACCACATCGTCGTCCGCCTTCTGCCCGGCGGTGGCGTCCGCCCCGGGGGCGCCGGTCGGGGCCTCGGAGGCCTGCGACTGGGCGTAGATGGCGGAGCCCATCTTCTGGCTGACCGTGGCGAGCTTCTCCGCGGAGGCGCGGATCTCGGACGAGTCGGTGCCCTCCAGGGCCTTCTTGAGCTCGGCGACGGCCTCGTTGACCTCGTTCTTGATGTCCTCCGGGACCTTCTCGGCGTTCTCGCCGAGGAACTTCTCGGTCTGGTAGACGAGCGAGTCGGCGTTGTTGCGCGTCTCGGCCTCTTCGCGGCGCTTCTTGTCCTCGTCGGCGTAGGACTCGGCCTCGCGCATCATGCGCTCGATGTCGTCCTTCGGCAGCGCGGAGCCGCCGGTGATCGTCATCGTCTGCTCCTTGCCGGTGCCGAGGTCCTTGGCGGAGACGTTGACGATGCCGTTGGCGTCGATGTCGAAGGTGACCTCGATCTGCGGGATCCCGCGCGGCGCCGGGGCGATGCCGGTCAGCTCGAAGGTGGCCAGCTTCTTGTTGTACGCCGCGATCTCGCGCTCGCCCTGGTAGACCTGGATCTGCACCGACGGCTGGTTGTCCTCGGCCGTGGTGAAGACCTCGGAGCGCTTGGTCGGGATCGTGGTGTTGCGCTCGATGATCTTGGTGAAGATCCCGCCCTTGGTCTCGATGCCCAGGCTCAGCGGGGTCACGTCGAGCAGCAGGACGTCCTTGACCTCGCCCTTGAGCACACCGGCCTGGAGGGCGGCGCCGATGGCCACGACCTCGTCCGGGTTGACGCCCTTGTTGGGCTCCTTGCCGCCGGTCAGCTCCTTGACGAGGTCGGCGACGGCGGGCATGCGGGTCGAGCCGCCGACGAGCACCACGTGGGCGATGTCGGAGACCTTGATGCCGGCGTCCTTGACGACCTGGTTGAACGGGCCCTTGCACCGCTCGAGCAGGTCGGCGGTGAGCCGCTGGAACTCGGCGCGGGTGAGCTTCTCCTCCAGGTGGAGGGGACCCTCGGCCGAGGCGGTGATGTAGGGCAGGTTGATGGAGGTCTCCGACTGGCTGGAGAGCTCGATCTTGGCCTTCTCCGCGGCCTCACGCAGGCGCTGGAGGGCCATCTTGTCCTTGGTCAGGTCGACGCCGTGGGCGTTCTTGAACCGGGTGGCGAGCTCGTCGACGACGCGCTGGTCCCAGTCGTCACCACCGAGGTGGTTGTCGCCGCTGGTGGCCTTGACCTCGACGAAGCCGTGGCCGTCCTCCTGGCCGACGTCGAGCAGGGACACGTCGAAGGTGCCGCCGCCGAGGTCGAAGACGAGGATGGTCTCGTCCTTGTCCTTGTCCAGGCCGTAGGCGAGCGCCGCGGCGGTGGGCTCGTTGATGATGCGCAGCACGTTGAGGCCGGCGATGGTGCCGGCTTCCTGGGTGGCCTGACGCTGAGCGTCGTTGAAGTAGGCGGGAACGGTGATCACCGCGTCGGTGATCTTCTCGCCCAGGTAGGCTTCGGCGTCCTGCTTGAGCTTCTGCAGGACGAAGGCGCTGATCTGCTGCGGGGAGAACTTCTTGCCGTCGATCTCGACGGTCCAGTTGGTGCCCATCTCGCGCTTGACCGAGCGAATCGTCCGGTCGACGTTGGTGACGGCCTGCCGCTTGGCGACCTCTCCGACGAGGACCTCGCCGTTCTTCGCGAAGGCGACCACGGACGGCGTGGTCCGCGAACCCTGGGCGTTGGCGATGACGGTGGGCTCACCGCCCTCAAGAATCGAGACGACGGAGTTGGTCGTCCCCAGGTCGATACCTACCGCACGTGCCATGAGTACGTCCTTGTAGTCAAAGTTGAGTCGATGCCACTCATAGTGGAACCTCGCGCGAGGTTTGTCAAACGACTTGAGTCTATTGGGCTCAACCTTCGACCGCGTGGAAGCATTCCCGATTTCCGGGAAACGGGCGGGATCCTTCATCCCCTCCGACGAGGGAACGCGCATGGTCGTTCCCGGCGGTGACCGGAGGCCGTCCGGTCACCGCCGACGGGGGCCCGTTCTGGACGCGCGAGCCCCGGAGGGCACCGCGTCAGCGGGCGCCGTCGACCACCTTGCGGGAGCCGAGCGGCTTCTTGAGCTTGACCGTCGTCACCTTCTGGATGGCGATCTCGATGCAGGCGACGTTCTGGGCCTTGCTGCTCGGGCCCTCCCACAGGGTGACGGTCACCCGCTTGGAGGTCTCCCGTACGGTGACCCGGTCGAGCACGTTGCACGGCTCCACCCCGGACCACCAGATGATCCGCAGGCTCCGGCCGTCCTTCGACGGGGTCGCCTTCAGCCACCTGACCTTGCGGGGATTCTCGGTGTGGCCCTCCGGCCTCGTCGGTCTGGGGCCGCCACCGGTGGGTTCGTCCCGAGGGGCCACGGTGTGGCTCGCCGGCTCCGAGGGACCGCCGGGAAGGGCGGTGCTCCGGCTCACCGGCTGCGAGGGGGTGGCGCTGGGTTCGGTACCGCAGCCCAGCGCCAGCAGGAGGCTTCCGGCCAGGATGGGAGTCGCGATCATACGCATACCCCTAAGACGGATCGGGCCCCTGGACGGTTCAGGGCACCCCGATGTCGCGCTGTCGTACCTCGGCCATGACCGCCGAGACCGTGACGAGGTCATTGTCGACGGGTAGTGCGGTCGGCCCGTGGTGCACGGCGGTTTATGTCGATGGCGTATGTCCACATACATCGCCACTACCCAGCGGCGCTGGATGATTTCGTGGGAAGACGGGGCCGATAGGCTGCGAGGAGTTTCGATCCCTGATTTCGAGGTGCTCACATGATCGCGATTCTTGGAACCGGCAAGATGGGGGAGGCCCTGCTGTCCGGGCTGCTCAGAGCCGGGTTCAAGCCGGGCGACGTGATGGCGACGGCACGACGTGCCGAGCGGGGCGAGGCCCTCGCGAAGCAGTACGGCATACGGGTGGTCTCCAACGCCGAGGCGGCCAAGAGCGCCGACACGATCATCCTCGCGGTCAAGCCGCAGGACATGGGGTTCCTGCTCGCCGAGATCGCGGCGCACCTGCCGGCCGACCGGCTGGTCATCTCGGCGGCGGCGGGGATCACGACCTCGTTCGTCGAGTCGCGGCTCGGTGCCGAGATCCCGGTGGTCCGGGTCATGTCCAACACGCCGGTGCTGGTCGACGAGGCGATGAGCGTGATCTCGGCGGGAGCGCACGCCTCCGAGGAGCACCTCAAGCGCGCCGAGAACCTGTTCAGCCCGGTCGGCAAGGTGCTGCGCATCCCCGAGGCGCAGCAGGACGCGGCCACGGCCCTGTCGGGCAGCGGTCCCGCCTACTTCTTCTATCTCGTCGAGGCCATGGTCGACGCCGGAATCCTGCTCGGCATGCCCCGTGCCGCGGCCCTTGACATGGTCACCCAGTCGATCGTCGGCGCGGCGATCATGCTCCGTGACTCGGGCGAGCACCCGGTGATACTGCGCGAGGCGGTCACCTCGCCGGGGGGCACCACCATCGCCGCCATCGCCGAACTGGAGCGGCACAGCGTCCGAGCCGCCTTCCTGGCCGCCATCGAGGCCGCCAGGGACAGGGGACGCCAGCTCGCCGAGGGCTGAGCTCGCCCCCGCCAGGAAATCTATTAGGAAATTTTCCTATATAACGGCATCATTTTCCGCGGAACTTCGGGGGAGATGGGGCCATCGTGGGGCAGGCCGTACTGGATGATGATCAGCGGGAACTCGGCGGTCCCTCCGTCTGGACACGGAGCTTCCTGCTCTTCTTCACCGCCAGATCGATCTCCATGCTCGGCGCGTCGATGGTGCCGTTCGCGACGGCGGTGGGGGTGGGCGGGCTCGGTTACGGTCCCACCGGGGTGGGGCTGGCGCTGGCCGCCTGGATGGCGCCCTTCGCGGTGCTGATCCTGTTCGGCGGGGTGTTCGCCGACAGGTTCACGCCGCGCCGCATGATGATCGGCGCCGACACGGTCCGGATGGTGACCCAGGGGATCAGCGCGGCGCTGTTCATCTCCGGCAGGCCGGACCTCTGGCAGATCCTCGTCATCTCCGTGGTCAACGGTGTCGCCGCCGCGATGTACCAGCCGGGGGTCTCCAGTACGGTCCCGCGGGTGGCGCGGGACGTGCAGAAGGCCAACGCCACCCTGCGCGTCTCCGAGTCGATCATGATGCTGGCCGGGCCGGGGGTCGCCGGTGCCATCGTCGGCTTCTGGGGGGTCGGCGTCGTCTTCGCGATCGAGGCCGCGGGGTTCGCCGTCAGCGCGGTCTGCCTGCTCCTCCTGCGCCTGCCCGCGGTCGCCTTCCAGGCCGTGGCGCGGTCGGTCTGGCGTGACCTGCGCGGTGGCTGGCAGGAGTTCCGGTCCAGGACCTGGATGTGGTCGGTGATCCTGGTCTGGACGGTCTTCGGCGTCACCCTGTTCGGCCCGATGATTCCGCTGGGCTCGGTGCTGATCACCGAGCGGCTCAGCGAGACCGCCTACGGCCTGGTCATGTCCGCCTCGGGCGCGGGCACTGTCGTCGGCGGTCTGATCGCCATGCGGGTCCGCCCGGGACGGCCGCTGATGGCCGGCGCGATCGGCCTGTTCGGCTTCGCCCTGGAGCCGCTCTCCATCGCCCTGGCATCGCCGCAGGGGGTCCTCATGGCCGCGCATGTGATCGGCGGCGCGGGATGGGCGTTCTGGTCGGTCATGTGGGCCACGAGCGTCCAGACCCAGGTGCCCGCGGAGGCGCTCAACCGGGTCACCGCCTACGAGGTCGCCGGCTCGACCCTGTTCGTCCCGATCGGCCAGGTGCTCGCCGGCCCGGTGGCAGGGGTGGTGGGTGCGCCGCAGTTGCTGACCGTGTCCTCGATCGTGGCGGTCGCCGGATGCGCCTCACTACTCCTGGTACCCGCTGTCCGGGGACTGCGCCGGGTGCACCCCACCTGACCACACCGCCCGGAGGGTGCTCCGGGCAGCGGTCTCATGTCCCGGCATACGGAACTGTTAATAGCAATAAATTAGGATATTTCGCTCAGATGAAAACCGCCCTGTCCTCCGAGACGCGTGCGTAAACCGCATTCCGTACACGTGCGGTAACGTCGAGCCGGGAGTAGGAAGATCGGGCCGTGGCGCGTGGCGTCGCGACCAGACAGGGAGTGCGCATGAGCCGATCCGTGCGGGTTGTCTGGGACGATGCGCTCATCTCCTACGATTTCGGGCCGGGGCACCCGCTCGCGCCCGTGCGGGTCGAGCTGACCATGGCGCTGGCCAGGGAACTGGGCGTGCTGGACCTGGTGGAGATGAGCGGATGCACGCCCGCCACCGACGACGAGCTGGCGCTCGTTCACAAGCGTGACTACATCGAGGCGGTCAAACGGGTCTCCGCCACCGGGCGACGCGACCTGACCTGCGGGCTCGGCACCGAGGACAATCCCGCCTTCGTCGGGGTCCACGAGGCGTCCGCGCTGATCACCGGGGCCAGCCTGGCCGCGGCCCGCGCGGTGTGGACCGGCGAGGTCGAGCACGCGGTCAACGTCGCGGGCGGCCTGCACCACGCGATGCCCGCCCTGGCGAGCGGGTTCTGCGTCTACAACGACCCGGGGGTGGCGATCGCGTGGCTGCTGGCTCAGGGCGCGTCCAGGGTCGCCTACGTGGACGTGGACGTGCACCACGGCGACGGCGTGCAGGCGATGTTCTATGACGATCCCAGGGTTCTCACCATCAGCCTGCACGAGAGCCCCCGCACGCTCTTCCCCGGTACGGGCTTCCCCAATGAGAGCGGCGCGGAGGGCACCGCGGTCAACGTGGCCCTACCCGCCGGATGCGGCGACAGCGACTGGCTTCGGGCCTTCCACGCGGTGGTCCCGCCGCTGCTGCGGGAGTTCGCCCCCGAGGTCCTGGTCACCCAGCACGGCTGCGACAGTCACGCCCTCGACCCGCTGGCCAACCTGATGCTCAGCCTGGACGGTCAGCGCCTGGCGTACGCGGCGCTGCACGAGCTGGCCCACGAGACCGCGGGCGGGCGATGGATCGTGACCGGCGGTGGAGGGTACGAGCTGGTGCAGGTCGTGCCCCGGGCGTGGACCCACCTGATCGCGGAGGTGGCGGGCCACCCGCTCGACCCGAGGACCGCCACTCCCGAGGCGTGGCGCACGTTCGTCAAGGAACGGACCAACCAGTCGGCACCCCTGACGCTGACCGATGGCCGGAATCCGGAATTCAGCGATTTCTCCGCCGGTTATGACCCAGCAGACCCGATCGACCGAGCCATCATGGCGACAAGAAAAGCCATCTTCCCCTTCCACGGCCTCGACCCCCTCCCGTGACACGAGTGTCCGTGGGCGAATTGGACTGGTATACCGATGACTCGTGCTGAGCTTCGTGAGCACCTGGTCCGGACTCGGATCGCCGGTGATGTGGCGACCAGCCGGGAGAACAACCTGGACCACTACCGGTCGCTGGCCAACCGTGATCCGCACTACATGTTCGGGCTGACCGTGGACGGGGCCTGGTCCTATCGGGACGTGCTGGAGTTGATGGCCAAGTCCGCCGGGGTGGTGGCCGATCCGCTGCACCGGGAGGGTCAGGACACCATCGACCCCGACCGTACGATCGAGGCGGTCGAGAAGATGGGCGACACGATCGCGGGAGTGCTCGGCAGGGAGAATCCGCAGATCCTGATCGCCACCGGGCACCCCACCGGCCTGCTCACCATTCACCTGGCCCTGGCCCGGATGCTCAGGGCGCGCGGGGCGATCCTGATGAGCCCGGCCGAGGGGTGGTCGTACTGGGGCAGCGGGTTCGGCCGCAGGCGCAAGATCCGTTATCTGGACGACGTCGCGATGCTCGACGACAAGGGCGCCTTCGTGCACACCCACGACCCCGCCCCGATGCGGGCCATGATCGCCGAGCTCGACGCGGACCGTCCCGATCTGGTGATCGCCGATCACGGCTGGGCCGGAGCGGCGGGCGAGGCGGGCATCCTCACCGTCGGATTCGCCGACAGCAACGACCCCGCGCTCTTCGTCGGGGAGGCCGAGGGCAAGATCGCGGTGACCGTCCCGCTCGATGACAACGTGCTACCGAGGTATTACGAACCGCTGACACACCACCTGGTCGAGAGGGTCGCACGAGCCCTCTGAGACGGGGGATGCGCAAATTGGGTCATCCCTATACAGGTATTTCGCGCCTGCATTCCACGGAGCTCGCCGACCGTTTGCCAACTTTTTGGTGATTGTGGGCGACTCTAATAGGAGACAGTTGGTCCGTTCCAAGATCGAAAAAAGGGGCACGGTCCGGCTGCTGGCCAGCGATTTTGTCGGTTTCACTGACGTGAGGCTCAGAGGGCTGAGAAAATAGGGGGTTTGCGTGCCCGGCCTCCCGACTTACGCTGACGGCAGTACACGTGCGTGAGCAATGGCACCAGTGGGGATAACCCGGATACACGTGCGGAAGAGGCGTCCGATGGGTGCAGGCGAAAGACCTCTCAGCGAGGTGAAGTTCCTGACGGTGGCAGAAGTGGCCACTGTCATGAGGGTGTCCAAGATGACTGTGTACCGACTCGTGCATTCGGGCGAGCTGCCGGCCATCCGGGTCGGTCGATCCTTCCGGGTGCCTGAGCAGGCGGTGCACGATTATCTCAGGGATGCCTACATCGAGGCAGGTTGAGACAGGGGGCTCGGCGCGCCGAGCCGAGCGGCCGGTGGAGGGAACATCCGGCCGTGAGGTGGGCGAGGCGCGCTGACGGCTCGTGAGTCTGTCCCTTCCGGTCGTGCCGGAGCATGATTTCCGGTGCGACCGGTGTGTGACAGGCCGCTGTCTCGTCGAGGTAGCGACGTGTACGCCACGTCGTGAGTTGATGTGCCCGGGGTCCCCCCAGGGGCGATCTACCGTGGATCGCCGGTAGTCTGTTGTGCCGGTGTGCTATCGCATGCCGGTTTGACATTCTCGGCTACCAGCTACCTGGGGGTCCCGTGGGCTCTGTGATCAAGAAGCGCCGTAAGCGCATGGCGAAGAAGAAGCACCGCAAGCTTCTGAAGAAGACCCGCATCCAGCGGCGTAACAAGAAGTAACAGCGCGGATCTGCGAGGCGCCGATGACCCACACCGTGCTTGTCACCGGGGTCTCGCGCCACATCGGCGCCCGAGTGGCGAGCGTTCTCGCGGATGACCCGGATATCGACCGGGTCATCGGAGTGGATACGGTGCCGCCGCCCTCGCTCTCAGGTGATGGCGGCGTACCTCTCGGCCGGACGGAGTTCGTCCGCGTCGATCTGCGCAGCCCCGACATCGCGCAGGTGATCGCGGCCGCCGACATCGACACCGTCGTTCACATGAGCCTGGTGAGCGCTCCTCCCCGGAGCGGTGGCCGGGCACTCATGAAGGAGCACAACGTCATCGGCACCATGCAGTTGCTCGGTGCCTGTCAGCGGTCCGCGACGGTCCGCCGTGTCGTCGTGCGCTCCACCACCGCCGTCTATGGTTCCTCCCCGCACGATCCCGCGGTCTTCACGGAGAACGCCGAGCCTGCCGAGCCGCCGAGCCACGGCTATGCCAAGGACGCCTCCGAGGTGGAGGGCTATGTCCGGGGCTTTGCCAGGCGGCGCCGCGACATGGTCGTGTCGACGCTCAGATTCGCCAACTTCATGGGTCCCGGCGTCGACTCCCCACTGACGCGTTACTTCGCCCAGCCCGTCCTGCCGACCGTGTTCGGGTTCGACCCGCGGCTGCAGTTCGTTCACGAGGACGACGCGGTCGAGGTGCTGCGGCGGATGGCGATGGAGGACCACCCCGGCACGTTCAACGTGGCCGGGGACGGCGTGCTGCTCCTGTCGCAGTGCGCGCGCAGGGTGGGCCTGCTTTCGCTTCCGATGCCCTCTCCCGTCTTCGGTCTCATGGGCGACCTCGCCCGCGGTGCGGGGCTGGTCGACTTCTCCCCCGAGCAACTCCGCCTGATGTGTCACGGCCGGGTGGTCGACACCACCCTGCTGTCCGCGGCTCTCGGCTGGAAGCCGAAGTTCTCCACCGCCACCGCCTTCGAGGATTTCATCCGCGCGCGGGATCTGGCCGGTGGTCTTCCCGCCGCCATGATGGACGTGCTGTCCCGGGCGGTGACGGAATGACCGAGACGGCAGGGGAGGGCCGGGAGGCCGAGGTGATTCCCATCACCGGCGCCCGCACCTTTGGCGAGCCTGTCGCCGAGGAGACGCCGGACGAGCCTTTCCCCGGGCCGCCGGCGGGCGGAGGCGACGATCAGAGGCTGGCCGAACTGCTCGCCTTCCTGCGGCGCCGGGTGAGCGGAGAGTACGAGGTCGACGAGTTCGGGTTCGATCCCGAGCTCACCGACAGGGTGCTGCTGGAGCTGATCCGCCCGCTGTACCGCCACTGGTTTCGCACCGAGACCGTCGGCCTGCACAACGTGCCCGACGACTCCGGCGCCCTGGTCGTGGCCAATCACTCGGGCACCATCCCGCTTGACGGGCTCATGCTGCAGGTGGCCCTGCACGACGAACATCCCGCGCGCCGCGCGCTCCGCCTGCTGGGGGCCGACCTGGTCTACCGGCTCCCGGTGCTCGGGCATCTGTCCCGTAAGACCGGCCACACCCTCGCCTGCCGCGAGGACGCCGACCGGCTGCTCCGCAAGGGCGAACTCGTCGGTGTCTTTCCCGAGGGGTTCAAGGGGGTCGGCAAGCCGTTCTCCGATCGCTACCGGTTGCAGCGCTTCGGGCGGGGCGGCTTCGTCGCCTCCGCCATCCGCGCGGGCGTGCCGATCGTTCCCTGCGCCATCGTGGGCGCCGAGGAGATCTACCCCAAGATCGGTGACCTGCGTCTCCTGGCCAGGGTGTTCGGCCTTCCCTACCTGCCGGTCACGCCGCTGTTCCCCTGGTTCGGGCTCCTCGGGCTGGTCCCGCTCCCGTCCAAGTGGATGATCAGCTTCGGTGAGCCGATCCGTACCGACGAGTTCGCCCCGGCCGACGCCGACGACCCGATGCTGGTCCTCAACCTCACGGACCAGGTCCGGGAGACCATCCAGCAGCAGCTGGACGAGCTCCGGCTCCAGCGCGGCCACGCGTTCCCGCCCTTCTTCTGAGGCTCTCCGGCCTCCCGCCGATCCGGATGGAGACCTGTCGCGCGAGCGCGCGCCCGGCGGACAAACGGGGGTGGTTTTTATTAGTCACGACGTCTAACAACGAGTGCTTTCCGTCGGTATGGTGCGCTCAACATCGGTCTTCCGGATCAAGGGAGTGGTCATGGGCGCAGGCCGTACCGCGACAGGGGCCGCCATCGCCGGGCTGGCCGTGGGGGCGGTACTGGGAGTCGCCGTACGGCGGCGCAGGGCGTACGCGGGCACGGTG
This sequence comes from Streptosporangium sp. NPDC001681, assembly GCF_040298085.1. NCBI lineage: Bacteria > Bacillati > Actinomycetota > Actinomycetes > Streptosporangiales > Streptosporangiaceae > Streptosporangium > Streptosporangium sp. NPDC001681. The sequence goes on from NZ_JBEOZN010000058.1 coordinate 39,258, forward strand.
CTCGGCGGGCACCGCGGCCGGTCGGCCACCGTCACCACCGGTGACGGCGTGCGGCTCGCGGTCGACATCGAGGAGGCCGGGGCGCCCGAGCTGGCTGTGATCTTCACACACGGTTGGGTGATGAACAGGCACTGCTGGCACTTCCAGCGCGAGGCGCTCGCCGGCCGGGCCACCCTGATCTTCTACGACCAGCGCGGGCACGGCGCCTCCTCGGCGGGTGCCCTCGACGCCTGCACCGTCGACCGGCTTGGTGACGACCTCGCCGCGGTGATCGAGGCCACCGTGCCCGAGGGGTTGCCGGTGCTCCTCGTCGGCCACTCCATGGGCGGTATGACGGTCATGGCGTTCGCCGGGCGGCATCCGGAGACGTTCGCCGCCAGGGTGGCGGGAGTGGCCCTGCTGAGCACGTCGTCCGGGCAGCTGAACGGCAGCACGTTCGGGCTCCCCGGGCCGATCGGGCGGCTCGCCCCGCGCGTCACGCCCCTCATGTTCGAACGCATGCTGGCCAGGGGCACGCTCATCGACCGCGGCGTGGCCCTCAAATCTCGCACCAACCTGCCGGTGACCCGGTACGTCGCCTTCGGGCCCCGCGCCCCGCGCGAGCACGTGCGCTTCGTCAACGACATGGCCGCGGCCACCCCGACGGAGGTCATGGTCGGCTTCTTTCGTGACTTCCTCATCCACGACAAGCTGGCCGCGCTGGCCGCGTTCGGCGGGGTCGAGACGCTTGTCATGGTCGGGGACCGTGACCGTCTCACTCCACCGGCGCACAGCAGGCGCATCGCCGAGGCCGTGCCGGGCGCCAGGCTGGTCGTGTTCCCCGAGGCCGGTCACATGATCGGCCTGGAACGCCCGGAGGCCGTCAACCGGGAACTGTCCGCGCTGCTGGACCGGATCACGGCCGCCGGTACGGCAGGCTGACCGGAGCCGCGCCAGGCCGTCCTGCGGGCGCCGGAGCGGCGGGCGGGTCAGCCGCCGGAACGGTAGTGGCGGCGCAGGGCGATGGCGGCGGCGATGCTCCCCGCGATGGCCCCGGCGCCCGCCGCGATGGGCAGGCCGATCAAGGTCGCCTTACGCCCCGTGCGGAAGTCCCTTATCTCCCAGCCGTTCTCCCTGGCGAAGTCGCGCAACTCGGCGTCGGGGTTGATCGCGGTGGCGTGGCCGACCAGGGAGAGCAGCGGCAGGTCGTTCGCCGAGTCGCTGTAGGCGGAGCAGCGGGTCAGATCGAGCCCCTCCCTGCGGGCCAGAGCCCTGACGGCCTCCGCCTTGGCCGGGCCGTGGAGCAGGTCGCCGACCAGGCGGCCGGTGTAGACGCCGTTCTCGGTCTCGGCGACGGTGCCGAGGGCACCGGTCAGGCCGAGGCGCTGGGCGATCACGCGGGCCAGCTCCACCGGGGTCGCGGTGACCAGCCAGACTCGCTGGCCGGCGTCGAGGTGTGCCTGCGCGATGGCGCGGGTGCCCGCCCAGATGCGGTCGGCCATCACCTCGTCGTAGATCTCCTCACCGAGCCGGATGATCTCCTCGACCTTGCTGCCCGCCACGAACGCCAGCGCGGTCTCCCTGGCCTCTGCGATGTGGGCCGGGTTCTCGTCGCCGCGGACCCGGAAGACCGCCTGGCCGAGCGCGAACCTGAACAGGTCCTTGCTGGTGAACAGGCCCCGGGAGGCGAGGCCCCGGGCGAAGTGGTAGATGGACGCGCCGCGCATCATGGTGTTGTCGACGTCGAAGAAGGCGGCGGCCACCGGGTCGGGTTCGGCCATCGGCATCGCCACGGCGGCCGCGGCCGCGACCTCCCCGGCCGCCTGCTCCCCGACCGTCGCCGTTTCGCCCCGTCGTCGTAGTAGCCGCCTCATAGCACCTCAGCTTAACCGGGACACGGGGGGTAGATCGGTAGCCGCCGTGTTAGCCCAATGTGACGTCTCGATGTCATACGGCATGGCATGACCTGGACGGAACAGGCTAATCGGGTGGGGCCAGACCGTCGATGTAGTTGAGGTAGACGTGGGCCTTGATCTGATCCTCGGCATCCATCTTGGGGATCATCCCACTGATCTGGGTGCGCTGTTTCTGGACGAAGCGCTTGAGCTCCCTGGCGTTCGCGGCGTCACGGCGCCGGACCTGTCTGAGGGAGGTCACCGCGGAGCGAGTGGTGTCCTCCATCGCCTGGAGGGTCTCCCCGATCATGTCCTCGCGCTCGCCGGAGCCCAGGAGTTCCTCGACCTCGCGGGCGCGGGTCTCCGCGTAGCCGAAGGAGCGGTCGGCCCGCTCGGCCTCGTCGGTGCTCAGGTGGAACAGCGTCCTCTCGGCGGCGCGCTTGAGCGGGTAGAAGGTGTCACCGGGCATCGACCGGGAGGTCCATATACCGGAGGTGACCATCGCGGCCACCAGGACGACGCTCAGCAGCTGCGTGAACAGCCCCGTACGAGGTCTGCGCCGGGAGTGGCGCGGGCCGGTCGGCGGCCGCTCCGCGAGGTCCTCTCCGGGAGGGGGCTGGGTGAGCTGCTCGCGGAGCCTGGCGTGGAACTCGGGACGGGGGGTGGCCGCCATGCGGTTACCGAGGCGCGACACGCGGTTTTGGATGTGAGCCTGCGATCTCCGTGAGATTCCGGGCAGCCACTTCCCCATGAACGCTCCCTGCCGCCCCCAGCTCATGATCCATCGGTGTCACTTGCCTAACGACGACTCCGCACGTCAGGTTACGCGCCGCACCGGCATCGGCATGGTGAACAATCCTCTTGCGCCCGGCCGGACGCGGGATTCTTCCCGCAGGCTCCCCCGGGCGGGGTCCTTTGGGGCGGGGTAAGGGGCGCGGGCGCGGCGTCAGCCCAGGTCCGAGGGGAGCGCGCGGGCCAGGGAGCGGATCGCGCGGAACTGCAGCGCCTTGATCGCGCCGCTCTTCTTGCCCATGATGAGCGCGGTCTCCGCCAGCGACATGCCGTGCAGGAAGCGCAGCACCACGCACTCCTGCTGCTCGGGGCCCAGGTCGCGGACGGCGCTGAGCACCCGGTCGCTGATCATCGAGATGACGACGGCGTTCTCCGGGATGTGCGGGCCGTCGAGCGGGGTGTCGATCACCTCGGCCGTTGTGACCTCAAGACGGTACCTGCCGGACTTGAAGTGATCGGTGATCAGGTTCCTCGCGATGGTCACGAGCCAGGCCCCGAAATCACGCCCTTGCCACGTGAAGTCAGTGATCCGGCGGAGCGCGCGGAGAAAGGTCTCGCTCGTGAGATCCTCGGCCAGCGGGTGTGAGCCGACCCGGAAATAGACATAGCGGTAGACCAGGGTGAGGTAGCGATCATAGAGCGTGCCAAAAGCATCCGTGTCTCCGGTTTTGGCACGCAAAACGAGCCTCCGGAGTTCTTCGGAGGCGTCCTCACGCAGAGTGAGGTCATTACTGCGGACGGGCTGGGCCATCCCGACGGTCGTGGGGAGGTGCCCGGCGAGCGGCCACGTTTCAGGCATCCGGTATCCCTGAGGGGAAGGGGGTACGGCGTGCCTGATCACTCTAGGAAACCAAGCGGTAATTCCACAATCCACTTCGAAGCGCCGTGACTGGGGGTAATCACCAGATACGGTGTTGGGTCGGTTGTTTCATGCCGACTCCGGGAGCCGACCGAGGGTTCGGCTACCGGTTAGGGGGTAATGTCCGGCAGCATTGGAGACACCATGGAAGTCCTCGTCGCTGTCATCGCCTTCGCCGGTGCATTGCTCGCCGTCATCGCCACCGGTGCTCTCATCAGCCGTCTTCGCAGTGAGCCCAAGGGCTGGCTGATCGCCTGGAGCATCACGACGGCGTCTCTCTCCGTCTCACTCGGAGTAATCGCCATCGGCTACATAACCGGGTTCGGGGCAGGAACATTTCGTGTTTATCAACTGACCGGATCCATGCTGGCGCCCCTGTGGCTGGCTGTCGGAGCCATCCAGTTGCTGGCCCGTAAGGGCACGGCCAGGTTCGCCTCATGGCTCCTGGGGATCGCACTCACCGTCATCGCGACGGTGATCCTGGCGGTCGACCCGGTCCTGCAGGACAAGGACTTCGCCAAGGTCCTCCCGCTGGGTAGCCACCACTGGGACCTGCCGTCGAAATACCTGCTGCTTGTCGTCCACGTGATCGTCGCGATCGTGCTGCTGGCCGGACTGCTGCTCGCGGTCATGCGCTGGCGCGGCGGCGACGACTACGACGCCGACAACATGCACGCGCTCCTGGTGCTCGGCCCCACCGGTCTCGCGCTGGTGGGAGCCGTCAGCTTCGCGGTGCCCGGAATGTTCACCGCGCTGCTGCTCCTCGTCACCGCCGCCGCCGTCTGGTACGCCTTGCTCCGTCCGCTCGCGCCCTACGAGGACGACGAGGAGGCCGAGGACGACGACTGGGAGAAGCGCCTCCCGACACTCCGGCCCCCCGAGTACCAGCCCCGCGACGTGCAGGTCGCCGGACGCAGGATGTCCCAGGAGGCCCCCGGCGGCCGGACCCTGGCCGAGGAGCCTCCCCGCCGCTCCGGGCTCGGCGACCTCGTCGCCGAGTACCGTGCGGGCGACCAGGAGGTCGACTACGCGGCGCGCATGGGGCAGCAGCCTCCGCCGAGCGACGACAGGTTCGGCGGACCCGCCACCGGGATGTTCATGGCGGGTGAGTACGGCATGCCCTCCCCCGACCAGCCGTTCGGCGGCGACCTCGGCAGACGGGGTGGCGCCCCCGGGGGACAGCCGCCGGTCACCGGTCAGTTCGGCATGCCGTCCGGGGGGCCGGCGACCGGCGAGTACGACATTCCGGCCCACGAGTTCGGCAGGCACGGGGCTCCCGGTCCCGGCAGGCAGTCCGGCCCGGGCACCGGTGAGTTCGGCAGGCCCGCCGGGCCCGCCACCGGTGAGTTCGGCAGGCCGGGCAGTCTCCAGCCGATGCCCGCCGACCAGGCGTTCGGCGGCGCGCCCTCCCCGGGCATGGACCAGGGGCGAGGCGGTTTTCCCGGCTATGACCAGGCATTCGGCGCCGCCCCCGCAAGCGGCGCCAGGTACCCGGGTGGACCGGGCGGGGCGGGTGACCTGCCGGGCGGCTCGGGCCGTCCCTCACCGAGCATCTTCGGCATGCTGACCGTCTTCACCCTCCTCGACGGCACCGGCGAGAGGTTCGACCGGCTCGCCGAGGAGACCGTCGAGGCGGTACGCCGATCCGAGCCGGACACGCTCATCTACGCCTGCCACTCGGTGAAGTCGGCGCCGCTCCAGCGCATCGTCTACGAGATCTACCGTGACGAGGTCGCCTACAGCGACCATCAACGCCAGCCGCACACGGAGCGCTTCGTCACCGAGCGCCAGCCGATGGTGCTCGCCACCAACGTCATCGAGCTCACCATGAACGCCGCGAAGGTGATGCCGCTCCCGACGGCCTTCAGGCCGTGACCACGGCGCGCGGGCGGTGGTCGTCCGCGCGCCGGATCAGGTGAGACGTCTCAGGCGCCGAGGGCGGCGCGGAGGCGGTTCTCGTCGACGCGCCAGAAGTCGTGCTGCACGCCGTCGACGAAGGTGACCGGGATCATCTCCCAGTACCGTGCCTGATCCTCCGCTGAGGCCGTGATGTCGCGTTCCTCCCACGGGACGCCGAGTTCGGCGGCGACCCGTTCGATCACCGCCCGCGCGTCGTCGCACAGGTGGCAACCGGGCTTGCCGAGCAGGGTGATGCGATGGTCTCGGGGTGACATGACCGCCACGGTAGCCGAGTCAGGGCGCCACGCCGGACTGCCCGCCGACCTGCCCGGTGGGCGGTGGGCGGTCCGGTGACGGCCTCGGGGAACCTGCCGGAGGCGCAGGTCAGGGCCCTGATGAGGGGGTCGGACCGCGAACCGGCGAAGGGGGTGGCCAAGATTGTGAACACTCACTTTGTGCACCGGTTCACAAAAGGACTAACCTGAATGACAGTGGCCTCACCTCGTCATCCGTCGCGTCCGGGCCGCGCCGGTCGCCTGTCCCCCTGGAGCTCCGGCACGTGATCCGCCGTCTGTCCCAAGCCCGCGAACGCGGCATACCCGAGGCGACCGTCGCCCGGCTGCCGCTCTATCTGCGAGCGCTGAACGGCATGGCCGAGCGTGGCCTGGCGACCGTGAGCTCGGAGGACCTGGCCGTCGCGGCCGGCGTCAACTCCGCCAAGCTTCGCAAGGACCTCTCCCACCTCGGGTCGTACGGCACCCGAGGGGTCGGCTACGACGTCGAGTATCTGATCTACCAGATCTCCCGCGAGCTGGGCCTCACCCAGGACTGGGCCGTCGCCATCGTCGGAGTGGGTAACCTCGGTCGTGCGCTCGCCAATTACGGCGGGTTCGTCTCCCGAGGATTCAGGGTCGCGGCGCTGCTCGACGCGGACCCCGAAGTGGTGGGCGACCACATCGCGGGATTGAATGTGGAGCACATCGACGAGCTGGAAGCCGTGATACGACGGCGGGGAGTGTCGATCGTGGTGCTTGCGACACCGGCCGTGGCGGCCCAGCAGGTGGCCGACCGGGTCGTTGCCGTGGGGGTCACCAGCATCCTGAACTTTGCCCCCGTTGTACTTTCTGTTCCAGAAGGCGTTGATATCCGTAAAGTCGACCTATCGATTGAACTACAGATCCTTGCGTTCCACGAGCAACGTAAGACGGATCGGATGAGTGGGGGGCCCGCGATGGCCGAGGAGTGGCCCGAGGCGGTGGACTTGTGAGGAAGCACCGCACACGAACTGACGGGCACGCACTCTTCAGGCCTTCCCGGGCGACCACGAGCATGGAGACGACGAGGGCGGACCGTGTCCTCTCGGGGAAGGCGGTGGAGGGTCGATGAGCGTTCTCGTCGTCGGCCTGAGCCACCGCACGGCCCCGGTGGCCCTGCTGGAACGGGTCTCCGTCTCCGGTGACTCGCTGGTGAAGCTGCTCCAGGAAGTCCACCGGGATGTCCACGTCGTCGAGGCCATGGTCGTCTCGACCTGCAACCGGGTCGAGGTCTACGTCGAGGCCGACCGGTTCCATGCCGCGGTGACGTCGATCTCCTGGCTGCTCAGCACCCATTCCGGCGTCCCCATGGACGAGCTGGCCGCCCACCTCTACGTGCACTACGAGGATCGCGCGATCGAGCACCTGTTCTCGGTCGGTTCGGGCCTCGACTCGATGGTCCTGGGCGAGGGGCAGATCCTCGGCCAGGTGCGTTCGGCGCTCAGGCTGGCCCAGGAGGAGGGCACGCTCGGCCCGACGCTCAACGAGCTCGTCCAGCAGGCACTGCGGGTGGGCAAGCGCTCGCACACCGAGACCGGCATCGACCGGGCCGGCGCCTCCCTCGTCGGGGTCGGGCTCACGCTCGCCGAGCGGACCCTCGGTCCCCTTGAGGGGGCGCGGGCCCTGGTGGTCGGTGCGGGCTCGATGAGCGCCCTGTCGGCCGCGACCCTGCAGCGGGCGGGCCTCACCGACATCGTGGTGGTCAACCGGACCCACGAGCGCGCGGTGCGGCTGGCGCAGACGGTCGGCGGCCGGGCCGCCGAGTTCGGCGACCTGGAGAGGGAACTGGCCAGGGCCGACCTGGTCATCTCCTGCACCGGCGCCACCGACGTGGTCGTCACCGCCGACATGGTGACTCCGCACCGGATGTTCATACTGGACCTGGCCCTGCCGCACGACGTCGACCTCGCCGTACGGCGGTTGCCCGGCGTGACGCTGGTCGACCTGGAGTCCATGCAGGAGAGCGGGGCCGACGCCGGCACCGACGACGGTGGCCGGGCCGAGGCCGTGGCCTCCGTGCGCGGCATCGTCGCCGAGGAGGTCGCCGCCTACCTGTCGGCCGAGCGCGCCGCGCGCGTCACGCCGACCGTGGTGGCGCTGCGGAGCAAGGCGGCGCAGGTGGTCGAGACGGAGCTCGAACGCCTCGCCGCGCGGCTTCCCGAACTCGACGGACGCGTCAGGGCCGAGGTCACCCAGACCGTCAGGCGGGTGGTCGACAAGCTACTCCACGAGCCCACAGTGCGTGTCAAGCAGCTGGCGGAGTCTCCGGCGGGCGATCATTATGCGGAAGCACTCCGCGAACTGTTCAATCTTGACCCGAAGGTGCCCGAAGCGGTGCGGCGTATCGAGACGATCGACGTCGAGCAGGGTAGGAACACCGAGCCGAGCAAGAAGGAGGCAGGCTTGTGAGCAGCATTTCTCCTCCGCTCCGGCTGGGAACGAGGCGGAGCGTCATGGCGACCACGCAGTCGGGCCTGGTCGCCGACCGCCTCACCGAGCTGACCGGAAGGGCCGTCGAGCTCGTCGGTGTCGTCACCTTCGGCGACGTGACCAAGGGCGATCTCACGCAGCTCGGCGGTACGGGCGTCTTCGTCAGCGCGCTCCGTGACGAGCTGATCGAGGGCTCGATCGACTTCGCGGTGCACTCGCTGAAGGACCTGCCCACCACGCCCGACCCGCGCGTGGTCATCGCGGCGATCCCGCCGCGCGACGACCCCAGGGACGCCCTGGTGAGCGCCGCCAAGCTGGCCGACCTGCCGCCCGGAGCGAAGATCGGCACGGGCTCCCCGCGCAGGATCGCCCAGCTTCGGATGATCCGTCCTGATCTCGACTACGTGCCCATCCGGGGCAACGCCGACACCCGGATCGGCAAGGTGACCTCGGGTGAGCTGCAGGGGGTCGTGCTCGCCGCCGCCGGGCTCGGCAGACTGGGCCGCGAGGCCGAGATCTCCCAGATCTTCGAGGTCGAGGAGATACTCCCCGCCCCCGGTCAGGGAGCGCTGGCCGTGGAGTGCCGCTCCGACAGAGCCGACATGATCGAGCTGCTGAGCGTGCTCGACGACGCGCGTACCCGCGCCGAGGTCACCGCCGAGCGCGCGGTGCTCAACGCCCTGGAGGCGGGGTGCGCCGCCCCGCTGGGCACGTACGCGGCCTCCCGCGGGCACGATCTGGTTTTGACCGCCGCTGCCGTCGCCGTCGACGGCAGGCGGGCGGTGCGCAAGTCCGCCGCCGGGAGCTCTTCTGCGCCCATGGATCTCGGTCGCGACCTCGCGGCCGAGATGATCGCCGAAGGGGCCGGCACGTTGATAGGGGAGCAAGCACATTGAGCTCCGGAAGTACCACCTTCGAGCATCCGTCCGGGTTCGTCGCCTTTGTTGGCGCGGGGCCCGGCGATGAGGGGTTGCTCACGCTACGCGGTGCCGATCTGCTCTCCAGAGCGGACATCGTCATCCTCGACCAGGAGGCGTACGGCTCGTTGCTACGTCACTGCCGCGAGGGCGTCGAGATCGTCGGCACGGCAGAGGAGGGCGCCGTCTCGCTGAAGGCGGTCAAGGCAGCCAAGGGCGGCAGCTGCGTCGTGCGGCTGTGCGCGGGCGACCCGATGTTCTTCTCCTCGATCACCGAGGAGGTCGCGGCCTGCGCCAAGGCGGAGGTGGACTTCGAGATCGTGCCCGGTGTGCCCCCGGCCACGGCGGTGCTCACCTATGCCGGGATCCCGGCCGCGGTGTCGGTGCCCGAGTTCCGGGTGGTGGACGCGACCCAGATCAAGGACTGGTCCGCCTACGCCGCGGGAGCGGGCACTCTGGTGATCTACAACGGCGTCGCCGAGGCCGTTCCGATCGGCAAGGCGCTGATCGCGGCGGGCCGTCCCGACTCGACGCCGGTGGCGATCAGCAGCGCGGGTACCACGACCGAGCAGCACACCGTGGTGACCACGCTGGGCCGGATCGGGCCCGATCTCAAGCACGCCGGGATGGTCGAGCCCGCGCTGATCGTGGTCGGGGAGGCCGTCGGCATGCGCGACCGGCTGTCCTGGTTCGAGACCAAACCGCTGTTCGGCTGGCGGGTGCTGGTGCCCAGGACCAAGGAGCAGTCGGCCGGCCTGGTCGACCAGCTGCGTTCGTACGGCGCGGTGCCCGAGGAGGTCCCCACGATCTCCGTCGAGCCGCCGCGCACCCCGCAGCAGATGGATCGGGCGATCAAGGGCCTGGTCACCGGACGCTACGAGTGGGTGGCCTTCACCAGCGCGAACGCGGTCAAGGCGGTGCGCGAGAAGTTCGAGGAGTACGGCCTGGACGCCCGCGCGTTCGCCGGGCTCAAGGTCGCGGCCGTGGGCGAGAGCACCGCGCGGGCCCTGGTGGAGTTCGGCGTCAGGCCCGATCTGATGCCGTCCGGCGAGCAGTCGTCGGAGGGCCTGCTGGTCGAGTGGCCCCCGTACGACTCGATGCTCGACCCGATCAACCGGGTGCTGCTGCCGCGTGCCGACATCGCGACCGAGACGCTGGTGGCCGGGCTGATCGAGCTCGGCTGGGAATGTGACGACGTGACGGCCTACCGGACCGTCCGCGCCGCGCCGCCGCCCGCCCCCACCCGTGAGGCGATCAAGGGCGGTGGGTTCGACGCGGTGCTGTTCACCTCGTCGAGCACCGTCCGCAACCTGGTCGGCATCGCGGGCAAGCCGCACAACGTCACGGTCATCGCCGTGATCGGCCCGCAGACCGCCAAGACCGCGGAGGAATTCGGGCTCAGGGTCGACGTCATGGCAGACAAACCTTCGACTTCCGCCCTCGCGGCGGCGCTGGCGGAGTACGGTGCCAAGCAGCGGCAGGCCGCGGTCATGGCGGGGGACGTTCCCCGCAGGCCCTCGCAGACCCGAAGAGGGGCCCGGCGCCGCGCCAAGTAACCTTGAACAAGGCGGCTGCCCGCGCGAAAAGGGCGGGCAGGCCGTGCTCGACGGTCCCGCGCGAGCGCGCCGGGCCGTGACCGGCGGCGCCCCGGCAGGCGGTGCGTCGCCACAGGTGGTGGGGCGTGGCGACCGGAGTGCCGCGGAACGCGGTGCGTGATGTGCGGTGCCGGGCGGCGCGCCATGAGACAGCGGCGCGTCGCGGCGAGCGGTGAGCCGGCACACACATCGAGCTTCTCCGGCCCGCAGTCCCCTACCGGCCGGGGGGAGGGGGAGACACCATGACGGCCCAGTTCCCTGTCGCACGCCCGCGAAGGCTCCGCCGCACGGCACCGATGCGCCGGATGGTGGCCGGCACCCGGCTGCACTCGGCGGAACTGGTGCTGCCGATGTTCGTGAAGGAGGACATCGACCAGCCGAACCCGATCGGCTCGATGCCCGGGGTGTTCCAGCACACCCGCGACTCGCTGCGCAAGGCCGCCCATGAGGCGGCCGAGGCAGGGGTGGGCGGGCTGATCCTGTTCGGCATCCCCGCGGTGAAGGACGGCAGGGGGTCGGCGGCCGACGACCCGGAGGGGATCGTCCAGCGAGCCGTCGCCGATCTGGTCTCCGACGTGGGTGACACGATGGTCGTGATGACCGACACCTGCCTGGACGAGTTCACCGACCACGGGCACTGCGGCATCCTGACCGCTGAGGGGGAGGTCGACAACGACGCCACCCTGGAGCGCTACGCGGCCGCGGCGGTGGCCCAGGCACGGGCCGGATCGCAGGTGATCGCACCGAGCGGCATGATGGACGGCCAGGTGGCGGCGATCAGGGCGGCCCTGGACGACGACGGCTTCGAGCAGGTCCCGATCCTCGCGTACTCGGCCAAGTACGCCTCGGCGTTCTACGGCCCGTTCCGCGAGGCGGCCGAGTGCGCTCCGCAGTTCGGCGACCGCAACGCCTACCAGCAGGACGCGGCGGGGCCGGTCGGGGAGGCGCTGCGCGAGGTGCGGCTGGACCTCGACGAGGGCGCCGACGCCGTCATGGTCAAGCCGGCCCTGGCCTACCTTGACATCCTGCGCCAGGTGCGCGACGCCGTGCACGTGCCGGTGGCGGCGTACCAGGTCAGCGGCGAGTACGCCATGGTCGAGGCCGCCGCCGCGAACGGCTGGATCGACCGGGATCGGGTGATCATGGAGTCGCTGGTCGCGATCCGCAGGGCGGGGGCCGACATGATCCTCACCTACTGGGCGACCGAGGTCGCCGCGAAGCTGAGATGAGATCGGCGGCACGTACCGAGAACTGGAGGTTCGTCGCTTGCTGGAGATACGTGTGCGTTAGAGTGCGATAACCGGTGCGGATGTGTCCCAGGTGGCGTAGACCCTGGGGGGTTTGACGTTCCCACTGACCAGAGTGTGGACAGGTCGTCGCATCCGGGTGGCACGCGGGATGCGCGGACGACGGAGGACACAATGGTCGGGGTACCGATGGTTCGTCGAAACAGACGACATGGCCATCCGAAGCAGATGATCAGTTCTGTGCTGGAGTACGCCGCACTGGGCTGGGCGAGCTGTCTGGGCGCGCGGCCGCTGAGAGGCGGTTCGCGCTCCTGCTCCTGCGACCGCGTCGGCTGTCCCGACCCGGGATGCCACCCCCTCTCGGTGGCCTGGCAGATGCAGGCCACCACCGACCCCACCCTGCTGACCAACTGGTGGCGGTACGAACCCGAGGCGAATGTGATTCTCCCCACGGGGCGGGTGTTCGACGTGTTCGACGTACCGCTCGCCGCGGGGCGCACCGCCCTCGCGAACATGGACTCCGCCAGCGCAGCCCAGGGCCCGGTCGCCGTCAACGGCGACCGGGCCCTGTTCTATGTGGCCACCCGTAACGCCTCCGACGACGAGGACGAGTGGTGGTCCTGCGCCCTCGACTTCGGCCCGTCCACCATCGACGAGATGCCCGGCCTGCGCTGGCACTGCCGCGACAGCTACGTCCTCGCCCCGCCCTCGCTCCTGCCCGGTGGCCAGCACTGCTCGTGGCTGCGCCCGCCGGACGGCCGCCCGCTGCCCGATCCGCTCCGCGTCCTGGAGTTTCTCGCCGACGTCTGCGAGTGACTCTGGTACGGAGCAGCCGCCCGGTCAGGGAGAGCCCCCCAGGCCGGCCTCGCGGGCGCGGACGATCGCCTGGGCGCGGTCGGCCACCTGGAGCTTCATGAAGATGTTGGAGACGTGGTTGCGCACGGTCTTGCCGGACAGGAAGAGGAGCCCGGCGATCTCGTTGTTGCCCTTGCCCTGGGCGACCAGCCCGAGCACCTCCCGCTCCCGCTCGGTGAGCTCGGGGAAGGCGGTACGTGACGGATCGGGCATGCCGGTGAAGTAGGTCAGGACGCGGCGGGCGATCTCGGGCCCGTAGATGGCCTCGCCGGCGGCGACGGCGTGTACAGCGCGGGCGATCTCCTCGGCACCGGCCTCCTTGAGCAGGTAACCGCGCGCCCCGGCGCGCATCGCGGCGAACACCGAGTCGTCGTCGCGGAACATGGTCAGCACCAGCACCCCGATCCGCGGGCTGGTCCTGATGATCGTCCTGGTCGCCTCGATGCCGTTGCCGCCGGGCATCTGCAGGTCCATCACGACCACGTCGGGCTGGAGCTCGGCGGCCAGCGCCACGGCCTCCTGGCCGCCGGAGGCCTCCCCGACGACCTCGATGTCCATGGCTCCGAGCAGGCCGCGGAGACCCTGCCGGAAGATCGGGTGGTCGTCCACGATCAGTACCGTGATCACTCGGTCTCCTCCACCGGCAACCTGGCGATCACCTCCGTGCCGCCGCCCGGCCCGCGGCCGATCACACATGAGCCTCCCACCTCTGCCGCCCGCTCGCGCATCGAGGTCAGTCCCACGCCCGCGACCGGGTTCTCGGGCAGGCCGATCCCGTCGTCGGCGATCTCCACGCGCAGCTCACCCGGCAGGCGGCGCAGCCGGATGAGGATGGTGGTCGCGCCGGCGTGGCGGCGGGCGTTGGTGAGTGCCTCCTGGGCGATGCGGTAGGCGGCGACCTCGACGGCCGCGGGCAGGTCGGCCAGCGGACCGGCCACGGTCACCGCGGTCTCTCCGGCCGTTGCCCGCAGCGCGCCCTCCAGACCCAGGTCGTCCAGCGCGGGCGGGCGCAGGCCGTACACCAGCTCGCGGACCGACGCGATCGTCGCGATCATCTCCTCGCGGACCTGGACCAGCAGCTTCTCGACGGCCCGAGGGTCGGTGTCGAGCCTTCTGCGCGCCTCGTCGAGGGCGAACGTGACGCTGGTCAGCGCCGGGCCGAGCCCGTCGTGCAGCTCCCTGCCCAGCCTGCGGCGCTCCTCGTCGCGGGTGGACCGGATGCGTTCCCGGGAGCGGTGCAGGTCGGCGGTGAGCCGTACGGCGTGCGCCAGCTCGGCGAGGTGTCTGGCGAGCACCTCCATCGGCTCGCGGCCCGGCCGGACCCCCGCCACCATCAGGGTTCCGACCCAGTCCGCGTGCCAGAACAGCGGCGTCTCCGCCACCCCCGGCCGAAGCTCACCGTCGGTGAACACGCGCGTCGCGCCCCGCCCGGTGCGGACCTCGACACCGACCCCGGTGGCTCCCAGCGCCCCGCGGATCAGGGCCACGGCCTCGCCGAGGGCCGCCGCCGGATCCTGCGCCCCCTGCCCGGTACGGCCGAGCAGGCCGACGACCCGGTAGGGGTCGCGCTCGACGGCGAAGGCCCGGTCCACCAACCGCTGCAGGCGTAGCCGTGCCGGGTGGAAGAGACCGCCCACGGCCAGTGCGGAGATCAGCCCGGCGCCTTGGCCCAGGTCGCTGGCCAGGGCACCGGCCAGCCAGATCAGCCCGAAGTAGACGCCTCCGGTGACCGCGACGAGGGAGCCGTAGACCAGCGCCCGGTTGAGCACGACGTCGATGCCGTAGAGGCGGTAGCGCAGCACCGACGCGATGATCGACAGGGGCACCCCGGCCATGAAGAGGGTCTCCGTGGCCTTCAGCAGCCAGGATTCGGTCGCCACCCGGAGGATCCAGGAGAGCAGGAGCACCACCAGCGCGCCGACGTACCAGGCGATCTGGCGCCGGAGCTCGGTGTCGCCCGCCCGGTAGCGGAAGACCAGCGAGAGCACGCCGAGCGCGGTGAGCGCCATCATCGGGGCGCCGATGTACGACTCCACGATCGGGGAGATCTCACGCAGCGCCTCGACGCCGAAGGGGTTCGCGATCGGGAGCTGGAGCTCGAACTCGGGATCCGGGGCCAGTCCCAGGAACAGCGAGTGCCCGACCATGAGGACCAGGTTGGCGTACAGGATCGGCCGCCAGCGCCGGGAGGGCAGCCGGCCGTCGGGGAAGAGCAGCGGCAGCAGCGAGATGAACACCGGAACGTGCCACAGCCACAGCCACAGCGCCAGCCACCCGAGGTAGGGGGTGATCCCTCCGGGGTCGGTGAGGTAGGACCAGTGGGCGGCGCTGTAGACCAGGTAGTAGAGGCCGCCGGCCACCCCGCTGGCCCAGAGCAGCCAGGGGACGAGCAGCCGGGGCCGGCGGGTGATGAGGAACGCGCCGGCGACCGGGAACAGGATGACCGTCGGATCCAGGGTGATGAAGTCCTCGCGCCAGGTCGAGGCGCTCAGCTCGACCAGCCAGATCGCCAGGAGGTTGCAGACCGGCGCCAGCACCGCACCGGTCCAGACGAGAACGGCCAGCGCCGTCCGCCGCCGGTTCCCCGCGGCGCCTCCGTCTGTCGGTGAGGTCATGGAGTTCTCGTCCCTGGGGAAAGTCACGGCATCTGCGGTCGTGGGGGAGACCGTGGGCTCTCCGTCGGTGGAGGAGGTCGTTCCGCCTCCGTTCCCGGGGAAGGTCGTTCTGTCTTCGTTCCTGGGGACGGTCACGGTGGCTGCGGTCGCGGGGGAGGTCATGCCGACTCCGTTGTCCGTGAATGAGGTCGTGAGGTCTTCGCCGGTGAAGGAGATCACGGTGCTTCCGTTCCGAGGGGTAGCCGGGCGACGACCTCGGTGCCGCCGCCCGGACGCGGCCCGATCGTGCACGAGCCGCCCGTTTCCGCCGCCCGCTCGCGCATGGAGAGCAGGCCCACGCCACCGCGGACTTTTTCCGGCAGGCCGATCCCGTCGTCGGCGATCGAGAGCCGTAACTCGCCGCCCGCCGTCGCAGCGTCTGTCATGCCGCCGGATCCGCCTCCGGTGACCGTGGGCCCGACGCCTTTGGCCCGTACCACCTCGGCCCGTACCAGGGCGGTGGTGGCCTGGGCATGCCGGCGGACGTTGGTGAGCGCCTCCTGGGCGATCCGGTAGGCCGCCACCTCCACCGCCGGGGGTACGTCCTCCAGCCGACCGGCCAGCGCGACGTCCACCCGCGGCCCCGGCGCGTCGGCCAGCGAGCTCAGCGAGCCGGCCAGGCCGAAGTCCTTCAGCGCGGGCGGGCGCAGACCGTACACCAGGTCCCTGACGTCGGCGATCGCGGCGCCCATCTGGTCGCGCACGCGGATCAGCAGCCCCTCCACGGCCTCGGGATCCCGCTCCAGCCGGAGCCTGGCCTCGTCCACGGTCATCGCCAGGCTGGCCAGCGTCGGCCCCAGCCCGTCGTGCAGGTCGCGGCGGAGCCTGCGCCGTTCCTCCTCCCGGGTGGTGAGGATGTGCTCCCTGGACCGCCGGAGGTCCGCGGTGAGCCGTACGGCGTGCGCCAGCTCGGCCAGGTGCCGGGCCAGCACGTTCAGCAGGTCCGGCGAGGAGGCGGGACCGCTGCTGAGCAGCCGTCCGACCGGTTCCCCGTGCCAGACCAGCGGAGTCTCGACCGGCCGTTCCCCCAACTCGCCGTCGGCGACGGTTCCGCCGTGGACCTCGACGGCCACGCCGTCGGCGCGCAGCGCCTGGCGGACCAGTACCACGGCGGTGGCCAGCCCCTCGGCGGGGTCGACGGCCTCCTGCAGGGTGCGGCTCAGCCGATCGGCCACCCGGTAGGGGTCGTGCTCGACGCGGAGCAGCCGGTTCACGGCATGCTGCAGGCGCAGCCGTACCGGGCGGAAGACCGCGCCCACGGTCAGTGCCGCGACGAGCCCGGCCACCGGATCCTCGTCGCCGGACAGCGTGCCGGTCAGCCAGGTCAGGCCGGAGTAGATCCCCCCGGCGATCAGCGCCAGCGTGCCGTAGACCAGGACGCCGTTGAGCACGGCGTGGACGCCGGATGGCCGGGCAGCGGGGGGCTGTGCGGGGGGCGTCGTGACTGCCATGAGGGCAGGATCTCCCAGGTGATGTCCCGCTGTCCCGGGGCAGATGTCCCGTTCTGGAATGATTTTTCTAGGTCTCACTGGTTCGCGGGTGTATCTGGTGGGGAAGGCTCGGGCGGTGCTTCCCGGCTCTGTCCCTCCGGGGTGCGAACGCGAGGCCTGGAACCCGGGGCGGGAACGCCGCAGGCGGAGGCTCGTCCCGCGGTGACTACCCTGGTGGGCGTGAGCCGTACTGAGAACTCCGAGGACCTGTTCGCCCGCGCACGTGAGATCGTCCCGGGAGGTGTCAACTCCCCGGTCCGCGCCTTCGGAGCCGTCGGCGGCACGCCGCGCTTCATGGCTTCGGGGCAGGGGCCCTACATCACCGACGTGGACGGCAACCGCTACGTCGACCTGGTCTGCTCGTGGGGGCCGATGATCCTCGGCCACCGGCATCCCGCCGTGATCGAGGCCCTTCAGGAGGCGCTGCGCGACGGCACCTCGTTCGGTACGGCGACGGCCGGCGAGGTCGAGCTCGCCGAGGAGATCGTCGCCCGGGTCGACCCGGTGGAGAAGATCCGCCTGGTCAGCTCCGGCACCGAGGCCACCATGTCCGCGGTGCGGCTGGCACGTGGCTTCACCGGCCGATCCAAGATCATTAAATTCGCCGGCTGCTACCACGGCCATGTCGACGCCCTGCTCGCCTCGGCCGGTTCCGGCCTGGTGACCTTCGGCCTGCCCGACACCCCCGGCGTGACCGGCGCCTCGGCCGCCGACACCGTGGTGCTGCCGTACAACTCGATCGAGGCGGTCACCGAGGCGTTCCAGGCGTTCGGCGCCGAGATCGCGTGCGTGATCACCGAGGCGTGCCCGGCCAACATGGGCGTCGTCCCGCCGCTGGACGGGTTCAACGCCAGGCTGCGGGAGCTGTGCACCGCGCACGGCGCCCTGCTGATCATCGACGAGGTGCTCACCGGCTTCCGGGTCTCGGAGGCGGGTTGGTACGGGCTCGATCCGGTCGACGCCGACCTGATGACCTTCGGAAAGGTCATGGGCGGTGGCCTGCCCGCCGCCGCGTTCGGCGGTCGCGCCGACGTGATGGCCCACCTCGCTCCCGAGGGGCCGGTCTACCAGGCGGGCACCCTGTCCGGAAACCCGCTGGCCTGTGCCGCCGGCCTGGCCACCCTGCGCGCCTGCGACGAGGGCGTCTACGACCGGGTGGACGCCGCCGCCCTGGTCATCGGCCGCGCCGCCGCCGACGCGCTGGCCGCCGCCGGGGTGCCGCACCGCCTGCAGCGTGCCGGGAGCCTGTTCTCCATCTTCTTCACGGACGAGCGGGTGGTCGACTTCGACGCCGCCCAGAGGCAGAACACCGCCGCCTATCGGGCGTTCTTCCACTCGATGCTCGATCAGGGCGTCTACCTGCCGCCGTCGGCGTACGAGGCCTGGTTCCTGTCCGCCGCCCACGACGACGAGGCCCTCTCCCGCATCGCGGACGCCCTTCCCGCCGCGGCCAAGGCAGCGGCTTCCGTTTCCGTTTAGCAGGCGGTCTGTTCGGGTTCTGTGTGTTCCGGGCGGTCAGGGCTCCCTTGTCGGTCGGCTGCTCTGCCGGGTGTGTGTTCGCGCTCCGGTGGGTGGGTGCTCCGGGCGGCCGTCGTTGGTCGCGGTCTTGTGGGTTCAGGCCTTCGGCCTGGCGGGCGCGGTGGTCGCGGATTCTTATAAGCCGCCCGGAGCACCCACCCACCTCCGCGCACTCCGTGCCTCGCCGTACGCCCTGTGGGCCGTAGCTGCTTCCTTGCGGGCCGCCCATTGGGCTCTTCGGCGCTGAAGCAATCCGTACGGGGGGCGTTCTGGGGCCATCGCCGTAGCTGAAGCAGCGGTGCGGGAAGGAGCGCAGGGGGGGCTCCCTGTAGTTCATCGGGCCCGTCGTGATTCGCTGGCGCTGGTCGGCTTGTTGCGGTTTGTCGTTGTCGGTCACGGCTTGGCTCGGGGGCGAGTGTGGTCGCCTGATGGGACACACCACGACTCGGACCACCACTGTGACCGGAGGGAACCTCACTCCACTCCTCTGCCGTGGTCCAGCCGGACAGGCACACCGCGACTCGGGCCGCCACTGTGACCGGAGGGAGGGGTACGCCTCGGGAGAGGGGCTTCGGTCAGGTGGGTCAGCTGGAGAAGGAGCCGGGTCCGTCAGGCCCGTCGGTTCTGTTGGCTCCGTCGGTTCTGTTGGTTTCGTTGGCTCGGTCGGTTTTGTTGGTTTCGTTGGTTGGGAGGTGGAACCAGACGGCGGTGCCCGCTTCGGGGTCGTGGTG
>NZ_JBEOZN010000059.1:0-57721 GCF_040298085.1 Streptosporangium sp. NPDC001681
AGATGCACCCCCTGCACCAGGGTCTTCTGGCCGGCGAGCTCGATGCGCAGGGCGTTGGTCATGTTCCACTCCGCGGCCTTGGCCACGGCATAGGCGCTCGATCCGCCGGAGGCGAACCACGACAGCACCGACAGGATATTCACGATCGCCCCCCCGCCGTTCGACGCGAGAACCGGCGCGAACGCGCGGATCACGCCGAGGGTTCCGAACACGTGCGTGTCGAGCTCGAGCCGGATCGTGTCGAGGTCGCCGGTCAGGAGGTTCGCACGAGTCGCGACGCCGGCATTGTTGACGAGCAGGGTGACATCGGGGGCTGCGGCAGCCGCATCCGTCACCGACCGCGCATCGAGGAGGTCCAGGCGCAGCACCTCGACCCGCGGGTCGGACACCTCGATCAGCCCGGGGCGACGAGCCGTGGCGTAGACCTTCGCGGCCCCGCGCGCGAGCAGTTCGTCGACGAAGCGGCGGCCGATGCCGCGATTGGCTCCGGTGACCAGTGCGATCGAGTCGGTGACATCCATGGGGGTTCCCTTCGCTTCGGTGCGGACGCGGTCGCACCCGCTCTCTGGCGGTTACGCTAAGACCTCACGTTGACGTCAAAGGCAAATCGGGCGCGGCGACGGATGCCGGCGGCCGACGCGAACCGGAGGATGCACACCATGCGAATCGGGGAACTGGCCGGCAGGTCGAAGGTGAGCACGCGAGCGCTCCGCTACTACGAGGAGCAGGGCATCCTCAGATCCGAGCGCACGCCGAGCGGCCAGCGGATCTACGCGGATTCGGCGGTGGACCGAGTGCGGCTCATCCAGCACTTCTACGCCGCCGGGCTCGGCAGCCGCACGATCGCGACCATCCTGCCCTGCGTCGACGCCGGGCACGCGGAACCCGAGATGGTCGAGAGCCTGCGCGCCGAACGCGCTCGCATCACCACAAGCATCGCCGAACTCGAAGAGGCGGGGCGGAAGCTGGATCAGGTGATCGAGCTCGCCGTGCGCCCGGATCCGGAGCACTGCCCGTCATCGCGCGAGCAGCCGGCCGTCAGGGACACGGCATCGGTCTGACCGCGCGCAACGCGAGGCGGTTCGCACTGGGCTGCCGCTGACCTCGTTCTCGGTAACCCCGCTGCCTGCGGGCAGATCGATGAGCAGGAAGGAGACTTTGGTGGTTATGACGGCTTGAACTGGCCCCACTCGGACAGCTTGGGTTCTAAAGGTGGTCGCAACACCTGACCCCAAGGGGTGTTGCCATGACCAAGCCGTTTCGCCGGCCTAAGAAGCGTGGACCCACCTGGCTCCGCTGGTGATCTCGGAACCTCGATTGTCATCGCTCTGCTGATCGTGCCGCGCGCCTGGAGCCTGCTGTGCGAGGCCGCGGACATCCTGCTGGAGGCGGTTCCCAGGGGCGTCGACCTGGAGGAGGTCCGCAGGCACCTGCTGGAGACGCCGGGCGTCATCGACGTCCACGACCTGCACGCCTGGAGCATCACCTCAGGGCTTCCGGTCATGTCCGCCCACGTTGTGATGGAGGGTGGCGCCCCGGTGGACGGCTCCTTCGGTCAGGTGCTGGACCGGCTGCACGAGTGCCTGGCCGGTCACTTCGACGTCGAGCACTCCACGCTGCAACCGGAGCCCGCCGGTCACACCGATCACGAAGGCGCACGGCACCGCCGAGACGGTGAAGTACCCGCTCCTTATGGCTCTCATATCCGACATGATGTAGAACTTCTACGCCATGTAGAAACCAGAGAGCCTGATGAGTGACGACACGCGTGCAACGATCAAGGAACGACTTTCCACCCTGCAGGCCCAGCAACGCCGGGCTGAGCGCCTGCGCACGATCGCCGTCGCCGGCGCGGCGGTGGTGGCGATCGGCGCGGTGGTCACGGCGGCCACCGTGCTGATCCTCAAGGAACGCGCCCGAACGTCACTGGAGGCGGTGCAGACCGTCGCCATCCCCCAGCGCGAGCACACCAAGGATCCGGTGAAGTACCCGCAAAGCCCGCCGGTCGGCGGCAATCACGACCCCGCCTGGCAAAACTGCGGCCTCTACAGCCAGCCGCTGCGCGCCGAGAACGTGGTGCACTCCCAGGAGCACGGAGCGGTGTGGATCACCTATCGGCCCGATCTGCCCATGGAGCAGGTGGAGAAGTTGCTCGATCTGGCCCGGGGCCGCGACTACATCATCGTCTCGCCTTATCCGAATCTGTCGGCTCCGGTGGTGGCCAGCGCCTGGGCCAAGCAGTTGAAGCTGAAGGGGGTCGAGGACCCGCGGCTGCCGGCGTTCCTGCGTGCCCACGTCCAGGGCCCGGCCACTCCCGAGCCCGGCGCGTCCTGTTCTGGCGGCATCGGAGAGCCCTACACATGATCCGGCTCCCCTTCCGGCGCCGGCGGCACTTCGCCCTCGCCGCAGCGACGGTCCTGGTGATCGCGCTGATCGGCGCCGGCCTCGGCGTCCTGTATCCCCGGCCGCCTGCCGACGACTCGGTGGAGGCCGGTTTCGCCCGGGACATGCAGGCCCATCACGCCCAGGCCGTACGGATGTCGATGATCGTCCGAGATCGCAGCACGGATGCCGAGATCCGGATGCTCGCCTACGACATCGCGCTCAGCCAGCAGCAGCAGATCGGCCAGATGTACGCCTGGCTGCAGCTGTGGGACCTGCCCCAGGCATCCCTGGATGCGCCGATGGCCTGGATGCGCCGAGCACACCACTCCACGACCGGCACGACGCGGAGCATGACCTCCATGCCGGGAATGGCCACCGCCGCGCAGATCAAGCAGCTGGAACAAGCCGCCGGGCGCGAGGCCGACGTGCTGTTTCTTCGCCTGATGATCCCCCATCATCAAGGCGGCGTGCAGATGGCGCAGGCCGCGCTGAACGCCACCGGTCAGCCGCAGGTCCGGCGCCTGGCCATCTCCCTCGTGGCTGCCCAGAGCAGTGAGATCGACCTGATGAAGCGCATGCTCACCACCCTGGGCGCCGCCGATGTACTCCCGGCTGGCTGAAGGAGCGCTGGTCAACGGCGCCCTGCGACGAAGGATGCGAGCCTTTCACACCTCCGCGGCGTTGATCGGGCTGCACGACAGCGTGCGCGGCGGACGCGCTCTGGGAATCGGCCGCGGCCAGGACCACAGGATCACCGCGTGCCTGGAGCGCGCCGGCGCGGCGGCGGTCGACGTCATCGATCTGGGTGCCACAGATCGGCGCGCTCCTCTGGCCTCAGTGGAGGCCGGCTATGACATCGTGGGCGACTTCGCCGTCACCGCTGGCCGATCTCGCCGCGGCCACGGCCGGCGCCTTGGTCGCCGCCGTCCTGCTGCCTTCCGATAAGGCAATGCTGTCGCCAACGGCGCTGCCCTACATTCGAGCCGCCTCCTGGGCGGCGCTGAGCTGGGTGATCGCGACCGCGGTAGTCCTCCTGCTCACCTTGTCCGATGTTCTCGCGGTTCCGGCCGGCCGACTCCGGCGAGCGCCTCCACGACGGGCGGCGCCTTTCAAAGGCTTCCCGACGGTCCTCACTTCGCCGTTGACACCCCCACCTTCTACATCTGGTAGAAGATAAGCGGGCGCGTACCGCGCAAAACCTCCTCCAGGAGCAGGACATGACGACGAATCTGAAGATAACCCTCACCATCGCCGCCGTGATGGCGGCGATCATCGCGGCGTTCACCGTGTTCGGTGACTTCGGAACGCAATCCACCAGACCCGCAGCCGATGCGGCCGGCGCGCAGAGCGCTCCTGCCCAGCTGCTGGTGCGCGAGGACAGCCACAAACTGTCCACCGCGGCTGACGGCAAGGTCACGCTGGTGGAATTCCTCGACTTCGAGTGCGAAGCCTGCGGCGCGGCCTTCCCGCACATGGAGCGCATTCGCGCCGAGTACGACGGGCGCATCACCGTCGTGGTGCGCTACTTCCCGCTGCCGGGTCACCGCAACGGCGAACTCGCCGCACGAGTCGCCGAGGCCGCCGCCAAGCAGGGCAAGTTCGAGGCCATGCACGCCAAGCTGTTTCAGTCCCAAAAGCAGTGGGGCGAGGCCTCTGAATCCAAGGAGGCGTTCTTCACCGACCTGGCCCAGCAGGTGGGCCTGGACATGACCGCCTTCTCGACCGACCTCACCGCGCCCGCGACCGCCCAGCGGGTGAGGAAAGACCAGGACGACGGAACGGCCCTCGGCATCCAGGGCACCCCCACGATCTTCTTCAACGGCGCCCAGCTGACCGAGGCGCCCAGCTACGACAACCTCAAGGCCAAAATCGACGCGGCGCTCGCCTCGTGACCACCTCCGCCATCGACCAGCCCCCGATCACCGCTGAGGGCTCGTCCTCGTCCATCATCATCAGGGCGCTGCCGTTCGTGCTGACGATCGGTGGCGGCCTCGGCCTGCTGGCCGCGTTCTTGCTGATGATCGAACGTCTGCACCTGGCCGCCGATCCCACCTACGTTCCCACCTGCAGCATCAACCCGATCCTCAGCTGCGGATCGGTCATGAAGAGCGCCCAGGCCTCCGTCTTCGGCTTTCCCAACCCGCTGCTGGGCGTCGCGGCCTTCTGCGTCGTGACGACGGTGGGCGCGGTTCTGCTGGCCGGAGCCCGCCTGCGGCCCTGGTTCTGGTATGGCCTGCAGCTGGGCACCCTGGCCGGCGTCGTCTTCGTGCACTGGTTGATCGTCCAGAGCCTGTACGTGATCGGCGCCTTGTGCCCGTACTGCATGCTCGTATGGATCGCGACGATTCCCATCTTCTGGTACGTCACGCTCGCCAACCTGCACAGCGGCCGCATCGCCCTGCCGCGCGGCGCGCACCGGGCCGCCGCGGCGGCGGCCCGGTATCACACGAGCGTGCTCATGGTGTGGATGCTCGCCATCCTCGGCCTCGTCCTGCAGCGCTTCTGGTCCTACTGGATCACGCTGATCTGAGATCCGGTCACTGGCCCGGGCGGCGACGCCTGCTCATGACGACGCTGAATACCGCCATGACGACGATGAAGCCGACGACCACCCACAGGAACATCGACGGCCCGTCGCTCTCATTGGCCTGCGGGGTCACGGCCGGCTCCGCGGGCCGGGCGCTCAGCGCGGGAGAGCTCGGCGCGGGCGTGCCGGCGGTCTGCGAGCCACCCGCACTCGCACTCGGAGTTGAGGTGGGGGTCGAAGAGGCGATCACAGTGAACGGGATCTCGCCGGTGCGGGGATGGCCGTCGGAGGAGACCACCCGGAAACCGATCGTGTACCTACCCGCCGGAAGCGTCCCGGACAGCTGCTGGATGACCTTCTTGCCCCGCATGTCGGCCTCACCGGACTGGAATCGCTCGCCCGCGGCGTTCAACACCGCCACCTTCGGGAACTTCACCTCTCGTTCGAACTCCAACGTCACTTCGCTGACGTCGGAGACTTTGTTGTCCTTGGCCGGATCGCTGGACTTCAGCACGTCATGCGCCTGAACTGTCGTGATCGGCCACAGCGCCGCGATGAGAGCGACAAGAACGATCGCTGATCTGTGCAGGAACATGAAGTGGCTCCCTTTCGGTGGGGCGTGACCGCTTGCGCTGCGGCAGGCGCATGGGTGATCGATGTACTCGGGCAGCGCGCCTGCGCCGAAGACCTGCCGCTCGGCGTGCACCTCGTTGCGCATCAACCAGGTGAGCGTGGTGACGAAAACCCCCTGACCAGCGCGCGGACGCGATCTCGGGCATGAGGCGGCCTTTGAGGCGTCAGGCTGACCACATGGAACTTCTACATTATGTCGAAGATAGGTGCCGAGCGCCCCACCGGTAGGGCTCAATGGCCATGTCATCGAGACCCCGCAGCCTGGGCAGGCTCATGCCGGGGGCAGCAGCGATCACCGGCAGGGCTGCTCTCACCGGTGTCGGCGTCGTTCCCGGCGTGCCCGCTCCTGGGCCCGAAGCAACGACACCAGGTGCGGATCCAGCTCAATGTCGCCCTCCGGCGGGGGCGACCACCGCTCCACTGGCGACACCGGCGCATCCAGCACCGCCTGTGCCGACTCATCGGCCTGTTTCCACCGGGCCTTTTCGGCTTCCGCATCCCGCTCGGCGCGCTGACTCGCGGCGCGCTGCCGGGCGAGGATCACCTGTGCCGCCCTCGGCGATGCGGTGCCCAGGAAGAGTGGAATGTGGAGCGATCGAGAGCGGGGACGGGCGCTCGGGTGAGGCGCGAAGGCGCGAGGGAGCCGGGGCGGGACCGCTCACATCGGGGTCACCGCCACCACCGCCGCTCGACTGCGGCCACACGGGGGTGGACGGTGTTCACCAGCCCAGTTCGTCGCAGCCCAGGTGGTCGGCCGGTTCGACCTGCAAGGTGGCGTGAGCCACGTTGTGGCGCCGGCGCAGCAGGTCGCGGGCCTGGTCCAAGACGGCGTGGCTGTCGGCGCCGTCTGAGGTGACCAGGTGGGCGGTGGCCACGTTCATGCCGGAGGTCAACGTCCACAGGTGCAGGTCGTGGACGTCGCGCACGCCCTCGACGGCCACCAGATCACCGGCAACGGCGGAGGCGTCCATACCGGCCGGGACGTGCTGGCCCAGGACCGCGAACACCTGCCGTCCGAGCGAGATGGCGCGCACCGCGACGAAGACACCGATGGCCAGCGCGACCAGCGTGTCCCAGATCGGCTGGCCGGTCGCCGCGACCAGCCAGCCGGCGACGATGACGCCGACCGACCCGGCGGTGTCGGCCACCACCTCAAGGTAGGCGCCCTTGACGTTCAAGCTCTCAGCCGCGCCCGAACGCAGCAACAGCAACACGATCACATTGATGACCAGGCCGATGGCTCCCACGATGAGCATCGGCCCGGAGGAGACCTCGGCGCCGGCGCCGATCCGGCCCACCGCCTCGGCCACCACGTACACCGCCACGCCGAGCATCAGCAGCACGGCCAGCAGGGAGGCGAACACCTCCGCGCGGTAGGAGCCGTAGCTACGGCGCCCCGTGGTGTCGGGGCGGGTGGCGATCCGGGTGGCCACCAGCGCGGCGCCCAGCGTCACCACGTCGGCGGCCATGTGCCCGGCATCCGACAGCAACGCCAGCGAACCCGACATCAACCCATAGACCAGCTCGACCACGAAGTAGGAGCCGATCAGGGCGAAGGAGACCGCGAGTCGCCACCGGTGCCGGCCCCCGGCGTGCCCATGGCCGTGCCCGGTGCCCATCAGCGGGTTCCACCGCGTTCGGGGTGGATGGCCTGGGTGTGCTCGGTGTGGGCGAGCGCAAGGTCGAGCAGCATCCGCACGTGCGCGTCCTCCAGCCGGTAGAAGGCCATCCGACCGGCCCGGCGGGCCGTCACGATGCGGTGCGCCCGCAACAGCCGCAGTGCGTGCGAGACCGCCGACTCGCTCTGGCCGCTCACCGCGGCCAGGTCGCACACGCACATCTCGCCCTCCAGCAGGGCCAGCAGCAACCGCAGGCGGCCTGGATCGGCCAGCAACCCGAACACCTCCGCGGTGTCGGTCAGATCCTGCGCGGCGGGCATCCGCTCACGCACCGCCGCCACCCGGGGCGCGTCCACTATCCGGGCGGTACAGCCGTCAACGGCCACGAATCGCTCATCTGAATAACTATTCATATATAAAGGTTAGCGGCCGCCAGAGGCGGCCTGTCAACTGATACCCCGACTTTCTCGCTGCTTCGATGCTCAGGGCGCCGCCCGCCGCCCGGTGCCCCGATACGGCGTCCTGGTGCGGCAGACACCGGCCGCCAAAAGCGCGGTATCAGAGCACACTGAAGTTGGCCCGGTTGAGTGGGCAGGTCGGGATTTGCGGCTGTGCGGCAGCGTAGCGGGATTGCTGGGCGTGTCGGCGCTCGTATTCGGCGGGGCCGAGCATGCCTGGAGTCGAGTGACGCCGGCGGGGGCGTAGAACCCTTCGATCAAGCGGAGGTGACATCGGCACCTGTGAACTCCTCCCAGGACACATCGTCCCAAGCGATCAGGTGTCCACAAGACCGGGACAACATCACCACCCACCTGGCCACCCTGCGTGACGGCGGCGTGTTGGCCTCCCGCCGAAAGTGGAAGACCGTCTACCACCGGGCGGATGCGGGGCGGATCGGCCGCGCACCGAGCGACCTCCAGGTAAGCCTGCAGGCGTGCCGCCCGCCGGCGGAGTGTGCGCTGGATTCTCCCTGCGAATAGGCCCTCACCGTCGGCGAACGAGGCGCAGTGAGGCGATAGCCCGAGACGGCAGGAGCCGCCGGGCATCCGTACCTCACAACTTAGGCACCCATCTATATTGACAATCCTCAAATCAATGAGGCAGGCTGAGCATTACTTCGACAGACTTCTAATCAGTCGAGGGGTGGGTAGAGCTCGGTGGACCGGGGCTCACCTCCACCCCGGCACCCTTGACGATCAGCACGCGACTCACAGGAGAGACGATCATGAGCGATGGACAGCGCGACCCGGCGGCCGTGGAGATCGAGCCGTTCACGTCCGAGGGCGGCGAACTGCCCGTGGTGGTGATCGGTGCGGGCCCGGTTGGCCTGGCCGCCGCCGCCCACCTGGCCGAGCGCGGCCTGAACTTCCTCCTCTTGGAGGCCGGACAGCAGGTCGGGGCCTCGATCACCCAATGGGGGCACGTGCGCACCTTCAGCCCGTGGCGCTACAACGTCGACGCCGCAGCCCGGCGCCTGCTCCAGGCCGAAGGCTGGGCCGCGCCGGATCCCGAGTGGCTGCCGACCGGCGCCGAGCTGATCGACGACTACCTCGCCCCGCTGGCCAAGCACCCGGAGATCGCCCCCAACGTGCGCTTCGGTGCGGCGGTGACCGCGATCAGCCGCCTGGGCTATGACCGGGTCCGCTCCATCGGCCGCGAGCAGGTGCCGTTCCTGATCCGCCTGGCCGACGGCCGCGAGGTCCATGCCGGGGCGATCGTCGACGCCTCCGGCACCTGGACCACGCCCAACGTGCTGGGGGCCAATGGTCTTCCCGCCTACGGTGAAGCCGAGGCAGCGGCGCTCATCGACCACGCGCTGCCCGACGTGCTGGGCGCCGACCGCGAGAGGTACGAGGGCCGCCACACCCTCGTGGTCGGAGCCGGTCATTCGGCGGCCACCACTCTGCTGGCTCTGGCCCAGTTGCAGGACACCCCCGTCACCTGGGCAATCCGGGCGGGCAGCGCGGCACGTGCCTACGGTGGCGGCGAGGCCGACGCACTGCCCGCACGTGGCGCCCTCGGCACCCGCCTGCGCACCCTGGTCAAGGACGGACGCATCCAACTGCTGACCGGTTTCTTCACCCACTCCCTCACCAAGGCCGACGGCCAGGTGACGGTACTCAGCCGCGACCCCTCTGGCACCGAGCAGTCCATCACCGTCGAGCGCGTCGTGGTCGCCACCGGATACCGGCCCGACCACTCCATCGCCTCCGAGCTGCGCCTGGAGCTCGACCCCATCCTCGGCTCGCCCCGCGCGCTGGCCCCGCTGATCGACCCCAACCAGCACTCCTGCGGCACCGTCCCGGCCCACGGCGTCGACGAGCTGTCCCACCCCGAGACCGGCTACTACGCGGTGGGCGTCAAGAGCTACGGCCGCGCTCCCACCTTCCTGATGGCCACCGGATACGAGCAGGTCCGCTCCGTCGTCGCCGCGTTGGCCGGGGACTGGGAGGCCGCCCATGACGTGCAGCTGGACCTGCCCGAGACAGGCGTGTGCTCCTCCGGTCTGGCCGAGGCCCAGGAGCAGCGGGTCGGCCTGGCCACCGGCATCAGCGGCGGCCTGCTCGCCACCCCGCTCCCGCTGGCCACCGTCGGCGGCAGCGACGGTGGTGGCGGTTGCTGCGGCTGAACGCGCCGGCCATCGACCAGCACCGAAGCCGCAGACACAGGGAGCGTCAGATGTCTGAGGGATACCCCACCGCCGCCCAGAAGGAGGCCCTGCGCCTGATCTGTGAGCACGGGCCCATCGACACCCGCCGCCTGGGTGAGCACCTGGTGGCCGCCCGCCGGTCGAGCACCAACCCGGGCTACGCCCCGGCGATCGCCCGGACGGCCGGAACCCTGGCTTGGCGGCTGCAGGCTCAGGGGTTCATCGCCGAAGACCCCTGCAGTGCCCTGTGGATGACCACGGCGGATGGACGCCGGCTGATCGGCTGCGCCGGGACGCACGGGTGAGCTCCGCCGCTGAAGCCGCCGCTGAGGCCGCCGTCCCTGTCCCGGGGGGCGGCGGCCGGCCGCGCTTGGCCCAGGGGTGGCGCATCGTCGCCGCCCTGGCCGTGACGCAGACCATCGGCTACGGCGTGCTCTACTACGCCTTCTCCGTCTTCCTCACCCCCATGGCAGCCGACCTGCACGCCAGTGGCGCCCAGATCGCGGCCGCGCTGACCGGCTCGATCCTGATCGCCGCGCTGTGCGCTCCGCTGGTCGGCCGCCTGCTGGACGCCCGCGGCGGCCGGGGCCTGATGACCGCCGGGTCGATCATCGGCACGCTCGCCGTCCTGGCCTGGTCGCGGGTCGAGAACCTGCCCCAGCTGTACGCGGCCTTCGCCGCGATCGGCATCGCGTGCGCGATGGTGTTGTACGAAAGCGCCTTCGCCGTCATCGTCAGCTGGTTCGACGGCCCCACCCACGGCCACGGCCACGGCCGAGCCAACGCCCTGCTCGCGCTCACCGTCGTCGCCGGGTTCGCCTCCACCATCTTCCTGCCGCTGACCGGCCTGCTGGTCGACTCCTACGGCTGGCGCACCGCCCTGGTGGTCCTGGCCGTGATCTACGGAGTAGCGGCGATCCCGTTGCACGCGTTCGTCGTGCGCCGCCCCGCCCTCGCCGGACATCGGCCGGCCACGACCCACGAGCGGGCTCAGGTCGTCAAGACCGCCACCCGGGCGCGGCCGTTCTGGCTGCTGGTGATCGCCTTCACCGCCAACGGCGGCGCGGCAGCGGTGATGTCCGTCCTGCTCATCACCTACCTCATCCATCTGGGGCACTCCCCCGTCCTGGCCGCCACACTGGCCGGACTGCTGGGGGTTTTGTCGGTGACCGGCCGCCTGCTCACCACCGGCCTGCAACACCGCCTGCCCGCCGCCCTCATCGCCGCCGCGATCTTCGCCCTGCAGGGCGTCGCCGCCGCGCTGCTTCCGCCGGCCGGGCACACGGTGCCGGGCGCCATCGGCTGCGTGCTCGGATTTGGGCTTGGCTTCGGCATCGCCTCCATCACCCTGCCGCACCTGCTCCTGCAGCGCTACGGCAGCAGCGCTTATGCCTCGCTGTCAGGCCGCATCGCCGCCTTCTCCGTCGCCGACAAAGCCCTGGCGCCGCTGGGCGCGGTCGCGCTGGCCCAGGCGGTCGGCTACCAGTGGGTGATGGCAACCGTTGCGCTGGCCTGCGCGATCGCCGCGTTCGCGCTGGTCGCCTACCACCGCGTATGATTTAGACAAATGTCAAATTAAGGGGTTGCTGTATGACCGCCGCCACCACCCAGTGCTGTGCTCCGATCGCCCGCGAACCCATCTCACCAGCCGACGCGGCCGAACTCGCGGCGGCGCTCAAGGCGGTCGCCGACCCCGTCCGGTTGCGGCTGCTGTCGATGATCGGCTCCCACCCCGGCGGTGAGGCGTGCGTGTGTGACCTGACCGGCGCCTTCGACCTGAGCGCCCCCACCATCTCCCACCATCTCAAGACTCTGCGGCTGGCCGGGCTGATCGACAGTGAGCGGCGCGGCACCTGGGTCTACTACTGGATCGTCCCCTCGGCGGTGGCCCGGCTGAGCGCGCTGTTCACCCCGCTGGCCGAGCCCACGAACGCGTGAGCCCGACCGAGGCGACGGCACCATCGCCTTCGCCGCGGCGGATCGACGTACAGTTCACTGCCGGGCCGGATGATGCCCGCGCCAGCAGGCGGGGCCTCTCCGAGCGCGGCCGACACCGTCGCCTACCTGGCCGACTACGAGCAGCGCTACCGGTTACCGATCGTCCGCCCCGTGCGCGTACGGGGCGGACGGCGGGATGAGGACCATCTGACGGTCCAGGCCGACGCCGGTACCTGGCAGGCACGAATCGTGATCAGCGCGACCGGCACCTGGTGGCGGCCGTTCATCCCGCACTACCCGGGCATCGGCGACTTCGAGGGCCGGCAACTGCACACCGCCGGCCACACCGGACCCGAGCCCTTGCGCGGTGAGCGTGTGGTTATCGTGGGCGGCGCCAACTCCGCCGCACAGATCCTCGCCGAGGTCTCCACTGTCGCGAGCACCACCTAGGCCACCCTGCGCCCGCCTCGGCCACTTTGATCGGCGCCGCCCGCACCGCTAAAACCTGTGTCGCCGAAGTCCTGCAGCAGCTCGGGTCCTGACGCCCGCTCCTTGTGCTGAGATGCGGGGGCGCGATCGTTCACGGTGAGCGGCGTCCAAGCGCGGGGAGAACGCCACCTGGGCCGAGAGCACGTCTCACCATTTTGATTAGAAATCCTTCTAACTTGACATTCCTCTAATCAAAGTGGAACGCTGACCCTACTTAGATATCTGTCAAATCCAAGCGAGGTCGGTGTGGCGTAAGAGCGTGCGCCACCGACCCGAAAGGGGCACGCCATGGCAAGCGAGAGCACCGGTGGATTCATCGGGAACCTGCAGGAAGCCTTCACCCCGCCCGCAGCCGGAGGATGCTGTGGAGGCCCCGCTCCCAGCGCATCCAACGACGCCGTTTCCGTGGCCGTGTCGTGTTGCGGAGGTACGACCGAGGCCGAGCAGACCACCCAGACCGAGGGCTGCGGCCAGGCACCGGCCGCCGCCGGTAACACTTCCGGTGGATGCTGCGGATGAGCTCCCCGACCCCCGTCTCCCCGCCTGTGCCACCAGAGGCGGCCAAGGCCCCCGGCCTGGCGGCCGCCCTGGAACAGGTGAGCGCGCGGCGGATGCTCGACTGCGTCGCGGAGTTGGCCGCCGACCGCTACGCGGGCCGCCGGGTGGGCACCCCCGGCGGCCACGCCGCGGCCACCTGGCTCGCCGACCGGTTACGCACGCTGGGCGCCGATGTTCGGCTTGACCCGTTCGATGTCGCCGAAGTGCGAGAGCTGTATCGCACACCGGTGTTGCAGTGGAGCGCCGGCCGGGCAACCCGGCGGTTGGAGCATCGCCGCGATTTCGTCGAGCACCTGGCCTCGGCCGAACTGCCCGATCCGCGCTCGGCGCCGCTGGCGGACGCGGGCACGGCGGATCTTGGCGGGCGCTGGGTGCTGGCTCCGGCCAGCGAATGGGCGCAGACCTGCCGGCGCGCCGAAGCCGACGGCGCCCTCGGCGTGCTGACGGCCCGAAACACCGACGACGACGGGTGGATGCCCAAAATGATCGCCGGGCCCGCCCGGCATGCGGTGGCGGTCATCGGAGTACGCACCGACCTGCACCGGCAGCTGGCCGATGCCCTCGCCGGGGGGGAAGTGACCGTGACCGCGTCGGCACCGCTGCGCGCGGTCGGTGTTGGCGGTGTCAACGTTCACGGCCACCTGCCGATCGGGCCGGACGTGCCGGATGAGGGGGCAGGGGAAGGGACGGCGGGTGGGCCGCGGGTGCTGCTGACGGCGCACTTCGACGGAGTGGGCGACGACCCGGGCCGTCGCCTGCCCGCCGCGGCCGACAACGCCTCCGGGGTGGCCGCGATCCTGGAAGCCGCCCGTGTCCTCGCCACCACCTTGACCGTGCCGGTGGATCTGAGGGTGTCCTTCCTGGACGCCGAAGAGGTCGGCGCCTGGGGTTCGGCCCACCATGCCCCCGCTGTGGCGCCGGGCACCCAGGTCATCAACCTGGACGGGGCCGCGCAACTGCACCAGGCGGCCGCGGTCGAGGCGGGCGGCCCGGCCCATGCCCTGCTGGCCGTCTTGGACCAGGCCGGGCGCCGTATCGGGGTGGCACTGCGGGCCGGGGCGATGGCCTCGGACAACCGCCGCTACGCCGCGGCGGGGCTGGCCGCGATCGGCATCGGCATGGGCATGCCCGGCTACCAGCCCCCCGCCGAGACCCCCGACCGCGTCGAGCCGGCCACCCTGGTGGCCGCCGCCCGCCTGCTCATCTCCGCCGTCTGGCTGCTGGCCGGCACGCAGCGCCCCTGAGCGGGGCGCCTTGTCGGACCAGGACCCTCGGCGTGGGCCTGCGGTCCAGGCGTTCTGGGCCACGGGCCCGGCTCAGGCCGCCCAGGCCGGGTCACCGGGCGTCGAGATCGGCGATCAGGTTTTCGACACGGGCTCGGATCTCGTCGCGGATGCTCCTGACGGCCTCGATGTCCCGGCCGGAGGGGTCGTCGAGCTTCCAGTCCTCGTACCGCTTGCCGGGGAAGAACGGGCAGGTGTCCCCGCAGCCCATGGTGATGACCACATCGCAGACCCGCACGGCTTCGACGGTCAGCACCTTGGGCTGCTCAGCGGCGATGTCGATGCCGACCTCGGCCATCGCCCGCACCGCGACCGGATTGATCGTCTCTGCGGGCTGCGACCCGGCCGAGCGGACCTCGATCCGATCGCCTGCCAGATGGGTGAGCCAGCCGGCGGCCATCTGGGATCGGCCGGCGTTGTGCACGCAGACGAACAGGACCTGGGGCGTATCAGCTGTGTCAGGCATGGACTGATCCTTTTGATGCGGGGGCGGTGGAGAACAGGCGGCGGCCGGCCAGGCTGACGTAGACCAGGGCGACCAGGACGGGCACCTCGATCAGCGGGCCGACCACCCCGGCCAGGGCCTGGCCGGAGGTGACCCCGAAGACGCCGACCGCGACCGCGATGGCCAGCTCGAAGTTGTTGCCCGCCGCGGTGAAGGCGAGCGTCGTGGTGCGCTCGTAGGTCAGGCCGATCGCCCGGCCGGCCAGGAAGGAGCCACCCCACATGAGGGCGAAGTAGGCCAGCAGCGGTACCGCGATGCGCGCCACGTCTCCGGGTTGGGAAGTGATCGTGTCACCTTGCAGGGCGAACAGGATGACGATGGTGAACAGCAGCCCGTACAACGCGATCGGCCCTATCTTCGGCAGGAAGCGCTCCTCGTACCATTCGCGGCCCCGGGCACGCTCGCCCAGCCTGCGCGACAGGTAGCCCGCCACCAGCGGGATACCGAGGAAGATCAGCACGTACCAGGCGATGTCCCAGGCCGAGACCGCCAGCGCGGTGCCTTCGCCCAGGCCCAGCCAGCTGGGCAGCACCTGCAGGTAGAACCAGCCGAGCGCGGCGAAGGCCACCACCTGGAAGATCGAGTTGATCGCGACCAGCACGGCGGCGGCCTCACGGTCGCCGCAGGCCAGGTCGTTCCAGATCAGCACCATGGCGATGCAGCGGGCCAGGCCGACGATGATCAGGCCGGTGCGGTACTCGGGCAGGTCGGGCAGGAGCAGCCAGGCCAGCGCGAACATCAGCGCCGGGCCGAGGACCCAGTTCAGCACCAGCGAGGCGACGAGCAGCCGCCGGTCGCCGGTGACGGCGCCCAGGCGGTCGTAGCGGACCTTGGCCAACACCGGGTACATCATCAGCAGCAGACCCAGCGCGATCGGCAGCGAGATCTCACCGATCTTCACCGCCTCCAGCGCGGAGTTCAGACCGGGCACCAAGCGGCCGAGCAGCAGACCCGCGGCCATCGCCAGCCCGATCCACACCGGCAGGAGGCGATCCAGCGTCGACAGGGCGCCGATCACGCCCGGCTGCCCCACAGGGGCGGAGACCGAGGCTCGGGTGGATGGTGAGGACATGGATTTCCTTCCGTGGTCGCGCTCAGGCCGTGGCGGGAACGTTGATCAGGGCCGACAGCTCGGCCAGGGTCTCGGGGACCAGCCGGTAGTACACCCACGAGGCCCGGCGCTCGGAGACCAGCAGCCCGACCTCTTTCAGGACCTTCAGGTGGTGACTGATGGTCGGCTGTGACAGCTCGAAGGCGCCGGTCAGGTCGCACACGCACACCTCGCCGCCGGCATGGCTGGCCACGATCGACACGATGCGCAGCCGTACCGGATCTCCCAGTGCCTTGAACACCCGCGCCACGGCGGCGCCCTGCTCGGCGCTGAGCGGCTCGCGCGTCAGCGGCGAGCTGCACTCCAAAAGCTCCAGCGGCTCCATCGAACCCTCCCGTATAGAGATCCATCGAAGTCGACCAACATCTATATTGACATATGTCTATTAGGGCACGATACGGAGGTGCCGCCTTTCCGGGCGCCGGGCAGGTCGAGGATCGGCCGCACTTCCGCGACGCTCTTGCCGTCCGGGTCGGGCAACTCCCAGTCCAGGTAGCGCTTGCCGGGAAAGACCGGGCAGGCGTCCGGCCCATGGTGACCAGCACGTCGGCAGCGCGGACAATCTCCCCGGTCCATGACAGAAGCCGATATTGGCATATATCGATATCAGCAGAGACGAACAACTGGTGAACAGTCGATGTGATCTGGCCTGTCGCGGAGAAGGGCGAAGCAATCAGGGCACTGGACGGCCAGCAGCGACGACGCGCCGATCCTGGATGCACTCTTGGACGCCGGCGCCGACCTCGAAGCCGACGGGGCGATGATCGGTGGTGGTACGGCGATCTCGGACGCGCGCGCGTTCGCACAATGGAACGTCGCGCGCCGATTGATCGAACACGGTGCCCGCACGCTGCTCTGGGAAGCTGCCACGCTCAATCTGATGGACCGGATCGCCGACTATTTCGCCGCCGACCCGTCACCCACGGCCTGTGGTCAGCCTGCCACGGCGGCCAGTGCCAAGCGGCAGAGTTCTTCCTACGACGCGGCGGCGACGTTAACCGGGTCGGCCACGACCAGCCGCCCCCGCTGGATGCCGCCCACCGCACCGGCGCAGATGACCCGCTCACCTGGCTGCGTGACCACGGCGCCAAGTCGACCAGCGAACCCAGCTGACCTACGCCTGGTCCAGGGCGCGGCGCAGAGCGGCTACCGACGGCGCTCCCTCCAGGCGGCCATCCTCATCCCGATACATCCGGCACGACACGCTGGCCGGCACCCCCGGATCGGCGAACGGGTCGACACCGTCGATCAGCAGCGTCGGCGACCCGCGCATCCCCCACCGGGCCGCCTGCTCGTCGTCGTCGATCACTCGCCGCATCACCGATACCCACCGGCGATCGGCCAGCACCTCAGCCAGCCGCTCATCCAGCACCGACGCGTTCGGACAGTCCGGCACCACCAGCACCGTCAACTCCATCATCAGCCGCCCTTCGCAGCAGTGTAGTAATCCTGCGGAGTTCCTCTACGGGTACTTCGTCCCTGGTGCGACGTATCTTGACGGCGCCCCTGCCTCGAGCCCGATGACCGCGCTGCGCCGCTCCAGGAGGATCACGTCGCGCCACACGCCGTGGTGGTGGCCGACACGCTCGCGGGTACCGATGACGCGGAAGCCGAGCGCCTGGTGCAGAGACAGGCTGGGCGCGTTCTGCGGGAAGATTCCTGCCTGGATTGTCCAGATTCCGGCGTCCTGTGACCCGGCGATGAACGCGGCCAGCAGGGCCCGGCCGATGCCGCGGGCCTGGCAGTCGGGGTGGACGTAGAGGCTGTGCTCGACGACTCCGGCGTACACCGCCCTGGCCGAGACCGGTGAGGCGGCCACCCAGCCGACGACCTCACCTGTGTCGGTGTCGACGGCGACATAGCGCGGGTGCGTCAACTTACCCTCGGTGAAGCCCTCCCAGCTGGGTGCGAGCGTCTCGAAGCTGGCTTGGCCGCCCTCCAGCCCCGCCTGGTAGATGGCCAGCACCTGCTCGGCGTCGGTCTCACGCATCGGCCGGATCTCCAGCCCTGGCGAGATCGCGGGCTTGACGGCCTGGATGATGGCCGAGTGCACTCCGTCGCCGTGATCGGCCGTCAGCGTGATCGAGGTGGCCACGAACCCGGTCGCCGCCAGCAGGGCCCGGTATTCGACGATGGTGAGGGATCCGGCGATACAGCCCACCCGCTGCTCGGTGGCCACGCGTCGCTGCGCCTCGGCGGCTCCGCCGGTCGCACTGTCGGTGACGACGTCACTGATGCCCAGGCGGCCGCCGGGCCGCAGAACCCGGAAGGTCTCAGCCAGCACGGCCGCCTTGTCGCTGGAGAGGTTGATCACGCAGTTGGAGATGACGACGTCGACCGCGTGATCCGCCAGCGGGATCGCCTCGATCGTGCCGCACACGAACTCGGTGTTCGCCACACCCGCCTCCGCGGCGTTGCGCCGGGCGAGTTCCACCATGTCGGCGCTGGCGTCCAGGCCATAGGCCTTTCCGTACGGGCCGATGCGGCGCGCCGACAGCAACACATCGATGCCGCCCCCGGAGCCGAGGTCGAGCACGGTCTCGCCCGTGCGTAGCTCGGCGACGGCGACCGGGTTGCCGCAGCCGAGGCTGGCGCGCAGCGCGCCCTCGGGCAGTCCCGCGGTGTCGTCGTAGCCGGCCGCGCCGAAGCAGCCGTCGGCGAACGCATCGGGAGCGCAGTCCACGACGCTCTCACCGGCCAGCGCCGCGCGGGCCAGACCGGAGTAGCGCTCGACGACCTCCTCATGTGCCATGGCGTGCTCCTCGGTCGCAGGTGGAGGTGGCCGGGACAGGGTTGCCCATCACCACGTCGGCAGCGGTGGGAAAGCACCGCACGCACTCTTCGTTGATCCGGTACAGGCCGGAGGTGCCGTGCCGCTCCACCAGCACGAACCGCACCTCGGACAGGATCTTCAGGTGGTGCGACACCGTCGACTGGCCCACCCCGCAGGCGGCGACGATCTCGCTCACGGTCATCGGCTCGCGCCGCCGGGCCAGCAGCGACACGATCTGGATGCGGGTGCCGTCGGCCAGCGCCCTGAACCAGCTCGCGTACTCCTTGGCCGCCTCGCGCTCCAGCGGCTCCAGCTTCTCATTCATCGAAAATCGACGATAATCGATGAATGCCTGCCTGGCAACGAGGCCGACGCCGAGGTCCCGATGATGGCCCTCCGCTCCCGAACGCGTCCCCAGCCGCCAGGCAGGTCTGACGGCGCCATTGGGTTCGCGTGATGGGTGTCGGGATTAGAAGGTTTCTCGACAGGCATCCGACGAGCCTCTCGGCGGCCCGGAAAACCAGACAGCAGATGACAAAACATCGACCCGGATGGTCGTTCTCGGGGTTGAATTGACGACAGGATTTCCCGACAGATAGAAGGGGGTTTCGCCCCTTCCCGAGAAGTGCCGGTGCGGATCGTCCACTCCCGCTCGTCCACAGCTGAAGGGCGCTATCGAGGACGACCGCCCGCGCCGGACGGCGACCAGCGCGAAGAAGCGAGGACGGCCTTCCAAGAAGACGGCGCCTCAATCGCGGCCCTGGCCCGCGCCCACGGAGTGAGCCGGGCCGCCGTGCGGACCGCGTTGACCGGCCTGCTACCCGACCAGCCCAGCCTGATCGACTGAGACTTCCGCCCATTCAAGGGTCCGCGCCGTCAGCCAAGATCGCTATGGCCGCTTTCCGACGTATCTCGGTCGTCCCCCTTATATGAAACGCGCGGACGCCTGCGCCGATCCACCCCGCGGTGCTCTTCCGCCGTCTTCCGGTCGTCACTCGGAGGCCAACCCTCCTCGCAGGCCGACCCTGACGCCAGAGCACCACGGCAGATGCTGCTTCCAGCCTTCCGATGGTCAGTCGCTACTGGCCGTTCCGATCCTTCTCACGGGCCTTTTCGGTTGCTCAGGCGAAATCAGTTGGCGGGCTTGCCGAACCAGCGGGAGAGGTGGTCGTCCAGGTCCTGCTGATCGTCGCCGATCCAGGCGACGTGGCCGTCGGGGCGCAGCAGGACGCACGGGACATCCAGTTCCGCAGCGGGATCCGCGAGGTAATCGACCCTGCCTGACCAGCCGCCGACGGTCAGGCGTTCGGTGCGGTCCAGCAGCAGGCCACGGCCGCGATGCAGCAGACCGTAGAGGTGGCCCTGTTTCACGTCGATGTCGTGCAGGCGGCGGCCGAGCAGGCCGGGGCCCTCGCCGAAGTCGTAACGGATGCCGATCGCGGTGATCTTCTCGATCAGATAGCGGTTCACCTCGTCGAAGTCCATCAGTTCGGTGAGCAGCCTGCGCACGGCCTGCGGGCCCGGTTCGGTGGACAGCAGTTCCGTCTGGGCGCGGGTGTTGTCCAGCACGTCCTCGGCGACCGGATGACGTTCGGCCTGGTAGGTGTCCAGCAGTGTTTCCGGGGCCCAGCCGCGGATCTGTGCGGCCAGTTTCCAGCCGAGGTTGAATGCGTCCTGAACGCCCAGGTTGAGGCCCTGTCCGCCGATGGGTGGATGGACGTGTGCCGCATCGCCGGCCAGCAGCACCCGCCCGACCCGATAACGTTCGGCCAGCCGGGTGGCATCCCCGAAGCGGGACATCCAGCGCGGGGAGTGCACGCCGAAATCGCTTCCGGCGATGGTGCGCAACTGTTGTTTGAAATCCTCGAGGGTGGGCGGTTCCGCGCGGTCGCTGACTCCCGCGGCGGGGACTACGACGCTATAGACCCCTTCGCCGAAGGGCCGGAGCCAGAATCGCTGATGGGCCTCGCGGATTTCGGTCACCTTGGCGGCGATCTCCTCCTGCGGCACGCCCACTTCCATCTCGCCCATCAGCGTCTCGGTCCGTGAGGGCTCGCCGGGGAAGCCGACACCGAGCAGTTTACGCACCGTACTGCGCCCGCCGTCACAGCCGACGAGGTAGCGTGAACGCAGCTGTTCCCCGTCGGCCAGCTCGACGGTCACCCCCTCGTCGTCCTGCTCGAAGCCGGCGACCGCGCAACCGCGCCGGACCTGCGCACCCAGTTCGATCGCATGCTCTTCGAGCAGATATTCGATGACCGGCTGCGGGATGCCCAGCAGATAGGCGTACGCGGAATCCAGGCCCTTGGGCGCGGGTTTGGGGATGGCGGCGAAGAAACCGCCGGCCGGACGCTGTCTTCCATGCTGGAGAATGCGATCCAGCAGTCCGCGCATCGCCATCAGCTCGAGACTGCGAATATGCAGACCGACTATGCGGACGAACGACGCGGGCTCGGTTGCCTTCTCCAGAACGAGTACCCGCACATCGTGCAGCCGCAGTTCGGCGGCCAGCA
The DNA here is from genome assembly GCF_040298085.1 of Streptosporangium sp. NPDC001681. Classification (NCBI taxonomy): domain Bacteria; kingdom Bacillati; phylum Actinomycetota; class Actinomycetes; order Streptosporangiales; family Streptosporangiaceae; genus Streptosporangium; species Streptosporangium sp. NPDC001681. Next base: position 20,985 of record NZ_JBEOZN010000059.1, read on the forward strand.
TCGCACCGGTCGGCCCGCACCCGGCAATGATCACATCGAAGACGAGGGGCGCGCGATCGGCGCCGGAGGCCGGCGACCAGAGAACTCCGGGGACGTCGCCCACCGTGGAGTCACGCCCGGCCCTGTCGTTCGACAGCGGCTCGGCGGTGACCTGCTGAGAGTGCATAGGTGCTGCCTTTCGGGAGTGCCTTGTTGGCGAGGCGCTCCCGGCGACACCTACGTCAATCGCCCGGCCGTGACGGAAAGGGGGAGCACCCACATCGATACAGCGTTCATGGGTCTCACCTCCTCGGGCGGTGTCACGGTCAACTGCAAGCTACAAGCCCGAGCATCATCCCGTCCAATCCTTTCCCGGCCACGTGATCACGATTCCAGACGGGCCCGTGCGGTTGCAGGGCGAATCCGGTGTGGCGGCCCGGCTGGTCCCGGTCGACGGTCTGATCCTGGCTGCCCCCGAGGCGGACCGGATCTCGGTAGGCGCTGCCCTGATGAGGTTCGCTCGTGGCCACTACGCGAACTGGTCGTAGGCGAGCTTGACGACCAGCGCGATGACGACGCACAGCAAGACGCCGAGCAAATCATCCCGCCCGCCCGGACGCGATGGCCGGGCGGTGGGGCATCGGGCCGTTCCCGACGCCCCAGGTGTTCACGACTGTGGCCTCGAGCTTGTGGCCGGGTCAGCGATCAGCGGGTTCCCACCACGTCAAATTGGCGGCCGCCTGGGCCACCGGCTCGATGATCTCCCACGCTTCGGCGATCAGCCCATTGTGCAACCGCCAGATATCGACCACCACGATTCCGGGCTCGGCGCCGGGCAGCCAACGGCGCGAGTGCATCATGACGCGATCACCGTCGGCCAGCACATGCTGGATCTCGACCGAGCCGTTTCCGGCGCTGGTCATCGATCGTCGTTGGAACATCGTGATGACCAATCGCGCCATCGAACCGTTCCTCGCAGACGTGGCCCCCGACCTGCTCCGGCCGCCGATCAACATGGTGCGGCTGGGGCTGGACCCGCGCGGGCTCGCTCCCCGGATCGTCAACCTGGCCGAGGTGCGTTCGCTGCTGCGTACCCGGATCACGCGGCAGCTTGCCGCGGTTCCCGACCCCGAGCTCACCGCGCTCTATGAGGAGCTGCTGGCGCCCGGCTTCGACGACGCGAGCCACCCGATCCGACGTTGAGGCCAGATCAGCAGGGTAGGGCCGGCCTGACCGCTCCACAGGCGCGGCATCCGCGGGCCGCCTGCTCGCCTAACGTGCCTTAACAACCTTCAAGCCGCTGACCAGCCAGTTCACTGATACAGTGACTCCGCCGGCGCGGAGATGATCAAGCCTTGGCGCCGACATGCTCTCACCGCACACTCACTCCCGGCCATCGGGTCACCCCTGAACCCCAGCTTGGTCCTTTCATGAACACTCCTTTCCGAGAAGAACTCGCCGAACAACCCGGCGGGCCGCTACCAGGGTCGGATTTCTTCTCAGGACTCGTTCTCACGTAAACAAGGGCAGGGCGAGTTATGGGAGAGGTTTGTGAGAGGATTCCGGGGGTGAGCAGCGAGCCGGACTCAGCCACCGCCGATGCCGACGAAGTCGAGCGCCACCTATGCCTGCGGTGCCGGGTCGAGCCGGGCTCTCCATGCCGGTCGCGCTCCGGTACGGTCGCCGGGACCTACCACACCGGCCGGTTCATGAAGGTGCCCCGGCTGGCGAAGCGGCTGCGGGTGCCGACGCCGGCCGATCGGGGACCGGGGCAGCTGTGGCGCCCGGGCAGCCCGCCGCCGGCGCCGATTCCTACGGACACCCCGGCCACCGACGTCAGGGTCGGCTACGCCCGCTGCTCGCACCTGACCCAGGAACTCCAGTCCCAGCTCGACGCCCTGGAAGCGCACGGCATCAGCCACGACAAGATCTTCGCCGAGAAGGTCTCCACCCGCGTCCGGGTGCGGCCAAAGTTCGAGGCCGCGCTGGAGATGTGCCGCCAGATCAAGGCCCACGCACCACACTGCCGCGTCATCCTCACCGTCTACGAGATGAAGCGGCTGGGCCGTGACTCCGCCGAGCTGACCGCGCTCGCCGACCACCTCACCGCCCACGGCATCGCCCTGGAAATGCTCGCCGGACCGCTGCCCGGCGTCTACGACCCCAGCGGAACCGGCCGCATCCTGTTCGCGTTCTTCGCCGCGATGGCCGAAACCGAACGCGAGAACATCCGCGAAGCCACCCTCGAAGGCCTGAATGCCGCCGCCCGCAAGGGCAACCACGGCGGACGCCCACCAGTCATCACCGACGACATGCTGCACACCGTGCTCCGACGTCGTGCCAACGGCGAGTCGGTGCAGGACATCCGAGGCGACTTGATCATCCCCACCGGCAAACGCAAGGGACAAAACCCGAGCCTGGCCAGCATCTACCGAGCACTCGCCGAGCACGACAGGCGCCAGCGGCACCCGGACACGATCGAACAGGCCCACACCACGTTCGCAGCCGATCAGGCGAACACCTGACCAACCGAAACGGCCATCACCGCCCGATTTTCGGCAAGTACTACGCCGCCCCCTCTGCGCGCGCCCGCGTAGAGGTGTCCGGAAACTCCCCCTCGGAGGGCTCTCCTGCCCTCAGATGCGCCTACGCGCGAATACGACAGCCCACTCGTTTGAACCTCCGGAGGAAGGACGAGTCCTCCTACCCCGTGGCGTAATGCGACCGGTTGTGCTCCTGCCCGGCGATCTGCGCCGCTTCGATCCGGTCGGCATCGGTGACCACGCTGCGCAGGGCGGGGCTCGCCAACACCAGAGAGACCAGCAGAAGCACACCGGAGGCGATCGGAACGTAGTACAGCTCCACACGACCCAGCAGCCCGGCCAGGAGTGCGGCCACCGGCCCGAAGCCCGTCGCCGACACCGCGACCATCGACATCACCCGGCCCATCTGGTGGCCCGGCACGATCAGCTGAATGGCCCCGAGCATGACGATGTTGGACGCGGTGATCGCGAAGCCCAGGACCACCCAGGCCGCGACGGCGATGTAGGCGTTGGGCGCCAGGCCGAAGCCGAGGAAGCACAACCCCGTGACGGTGAACAGCACCACTTCCAGGCGGAAGCGGCCGAGCCGGGCGACCATCCCTCCCGCGGCGGCGGCACCGAGGAGGGCACCGGCGGCCGACGAGCCGACGAACACCCCGTACAGGGAGGGCGGCACGCCGAAGTGGTCCCGGGCCAACAGCACCATGACCGCGCTCAACCCCATGAAGGAGGCGTTCAGCGCAACGCTGAAGAGCAGGATGGGCCCCAGGGAACTGCCGCGAAAGACGAAGGAGACGCCGTCGCGCAGGTCGGCCAGGGGTGAGGGGCGAACACCCGTCTTCATGTCCTCGCCGATGGTGTTCTTGGGCCTGCGCACGGCCATGGGCAGTCCCAGCAGCACCAGGGCGCCCAGCAGGTAGGCGGCGCTGTTGACCGCCAGGGGCAGGACGGCCGCCACGACGAACAGGAACCCGGCCAGGGGGCCGCCGGCGAAGTCCTGGGTGACGGTCTTGCCGCCTTCCAGCCGTCCGTTGGCGCGGTCGATGGTCCCGGCGGGTGCGATGTCGGGGAGCATCGCCCGTCCGGCGATGTCGTAGAACACTTCACAGGTCATGACGGTGAACATGACCGCGTACAGCACCCAGATGCCCGCGTGGCCGGTGGCGATGAGCGTGGCCAGAGCGATCAGGGCGCCCGCGCGGACCAGGTTGGCCGCCACCATGAGCCGACCTCGATCGACGCGGTCGGCGATCACCCCGGAGACCAGGCCGAACAGCAGCCAGGGCAGGAAGCGGGCCGCGAACAGCCCGGACACCATGAGCGGGTCGTTGGTGAGCAGCGCCGCCACCAGGGGCAGGGCGATGATCATCATGCCGTCGGCGAGGTTGCTGAACAGGCTCCCGATCCAGAACCGGTTGAAGTCCCGCCCGAGCCCGGGTGCGGTTTCGGGTTTCGCGGGTCCACTGGAGGTGTCCGGGGAAGTACTGGAGGGTTGTTCCTGCATGGGTGGACACCTTTCCGCGCGTGGGGACTCGCGCGAGCCCGGGGCCGGCCGCATCGGTGAAACGGTTGCTCGACCATTTCCTCCACCGTTTGCCTCGCCCTGAAACCCGGGCGCCCTGGCGCCGCCGCGGACCTGCCCGGTGGATCGTGCCCACGGCGGCCTCCCGAAACCATCGCAGCTGGAAACCGCCGCCGCGGGTCTGCCGGAGTGACCAGCGCGGCAGCCGGTAAGCGCTGCGGGCATGGCCAGCGCGTGTGGTCGGCGCGGTTCCACCACATGGCGCTGCTGGTGACGGCGCCGATGACGCCAGTCGCCGTCACCAGCAGCAGGCCGGGCGGGTCCTGGCCTGCTCAGGCGATGCCGGCTGCCAGGGCGACGCGGGCACGTCGCTCGGTGAGGAACACCGGCCCTTCGCTGCGGCCGGCGAGCAGTTTGGGGAGGAGGTGGGCGGTGCGGGTCTGCCAGATCGACGGCGAGCGCGGCGGTGGGGCCGTGACGGGCAAGGCGGCGGGCCGACATCATCGATCGGTTGCGCCGCGGCGAGATCACCGCACAGCAGGCATCGTCCGAAGTCGGTGACCGTACGGGGCAAACGCCCGGACGGTCACCGACTTCGGCTCTAGGGCCCGGTACTGCCCACGGTGCTCGTATTCTCACCGGTCGTGGTCCTGGCCGTGCTGGTGGCGGCCGTGGCCTGCCTCGTGTATCGCGTCAGTGTGGTGCGGGCACTCGGCGCCGGCTGGCGCATCGTCTCCGCGCTGCCCGGGGCTGTTGCGACGCAAGTACATGGAAATTCCAATAATTGGAATCTCCATGTACTGTGGCGGTTATGGATGACCTGCGGCTGAACGAAGAGCTCATCGACTACCTGTTTGCGATCCGCACTCAGGTGCACGCCGAGCTCAAGGAGCTGGCCCGCGAAGCGGGGCTGACCGACACCCAGACCGATGTGCTGTGGAGGCTGAGCCGCGAGCAGGAGATGACCGCGCGCCGCCTGGCCGACCGCTTGCAGTGCGACGCCTCGACCGCCACGTCGATGATCGACCGGCTCGAGAAGCGCGGCCTGGTCCGCCGCGTGCCCCACCCTACCGATCGCCGCGCGAAAGTCATCCAGCTCACTCCCGAGGGGTGCACGCTGCGTGATCGCGTCATCCAGCACACCACTGAGCACTCACCCTTCGCCCGCCTCGACCGCGAGAGCAGGCTGCGCCTGCACGCGCTTCTCCGCGAGGTGATCGACGGCACTCAGTCGACAGGTGAGCCCGCCACCGTCAAGGACAACCACGAAAAGGAACAGCAATGAGCAGCAAGACCGCAGTCATCACCGGCGGAGGCTCCGGCCTGGGCCTGGTGACGGCACGCCACCTGATCAAGGCCGGGCAGACCGTCGTCCTCGTCGGCCGGGACGCGGCGCGCACCAAGGCCGCCGCCGACAGCTTGCGCGGCCTGACCCCTGCGGGCAGTGACGCGGCCCCGCCGAGGACGTATATCGCCGACCTGGAACAGTGGTCGCAGGTACGCGCCCTCGCATCGAAATTGGCTGCCGACACCGTCCCGGTGGACGTCCTCATCAACAACGCAGGGGCGGCCTTCCCCCGGTACGAGCAGACGGCGGACGGTGTCGAACGCACCTACGCGATCAATCACCACGCCCCGTTCCTGCTTACCCACGCCCTCCTGGCCGCAGGAGCGCTCACCCCCGAAGCGCGGATCATCAACATGTCCACGTTCGTGGAAAAGCGCGGCAAGCTCGACGTCAAGGATCCGGATGTCGCGGGGAGGGCGTGGAACAGCCGCTTCTACAACCAGATCAACGTCTACGCGACGAGCAAGCTCGTCAGCCTCCTGGCCACTCGAGAGCTCGCACACCGCCTGCCCGACGGTATGAGCATCTACAACGCCAATCCCGGCATGGTGAAGGGAACCGCGATCAACAGCAACGCCGGCGGCCTGATGCGGCTGACCGCCCCACTGTTCCGTCCGTTCGCCATCACCCCGGACGAAGGTGTGCAGACCCCCGTCTGGCTCGCCACCGCCTCGCCCGCTCCGCACCCCAGCGGCGGCTTCTTCAGCAAGTCCCAGCCGGACGCCCCTTCGCGCCTCGCCCTGGACGACACCCTCGCCCGCATCCTCTACACCAAGACGGCAGCCCTCCTCGGGGTGGAGCCCCTCAAGAAGCGAGCCGGATCACGCTAGTTGGAACCAGGTAGGGAACTATCGGGCTATCGGGCGAGTCCCTGGCCGGATATCTCCTCAGACTGTCCTACCGGTTACGCATCATTCCCCTTCAACTCGCCCGGCTGACCGGATGCGCCTGCGGCACCTCCACGCTCATCAGTCGTCGGCTCCTGCTCGGCATCGACATCGGCGACTTCGCCCGGGCCACCAGGCTGACCACCGACGAAGCCGCCGCTTTGACGCTGCTTCCCTGGACGGACTGCTACCCTCCGATCGCGCGTTCACGATCCGGGTCCTCCTGGCCGACGTCCTTCGACTATTTCGTAAACGATCGTGAACAACAGCGGACGCAACAGGGTGAACCGCTCGGCATGCTCGTCGGTAGTCACGGGGACGTGACCACCCGTGTGGCGGCGGTCGGCTGCTCAGGACGTGGGCCGCCCTTGGGCCAGAGCAGGGAGCCCGGCTTGCGGGCCTCGCGGCGAATCTTCCACACCCCGAGCTTGCAAGTTAGCTCCTTGTATGCCGCGCTAATGCGGCCGCCGACGTAGACGTTCACCGAGGTGTCGTCTTTGCGGGCGAGCTGTCGCATGGCGGCGCGCCGGCCGAGGCTGACGCACGACCCCGTGAGGGCCAGGTTGATCACCGCCGGTTCGGTCCCCGCAACGCGGCTCAGCACCGTGTTGGCGGCCTGCGCCCCCAGCGGCACGGCGGCCTGGCAGCTCATCCGCAGCGGCTGGCCCGACGGTGCGGCGGCGTCGCCGGCCGCGACGATGCGGTCGTCGTCGACGCTGGTCAGCGTCTCGTCGGTGAGCAGCCGGCCGAGCTCGTCGGTGCGCAACCCGCTCGCGGCCGCCAACTCCGGCACGCCGAAACCTGCCGCCCAGATGGTCAGTGCGCTCGCACGCACCGCACCGTCGGCGAAGACGACCGCATCCGGCCGGACCTCGGTCACCTCATTGGCCTCGAGCACGGCGACACCGTGCCGGGACAGCCACTTGGCGACGTATCGGCGACCCGGCGCACTCACTGAGGGCGCCAGGATTCCGCCACACACCAGCGTGACCGTGCGTCCTTGTTCGGCCAGTTCGGCGGCCGTCTCGATGCCGGTCAACCCGGCGCCGACCACGGTGACCGGAGCATCGGGAGGCAACTCGTCAAGCTCGGCGCGCAGCCGCTGCGCAGACTCGAATTCGGCGATGGAGACAGCGAATTCGGCCGCGCCGGGCACCGACAACGGTATCGCTGCGGTGCTGCCGACCGCGTAGATGACGTAGTCGTAGTCCAGCGCGCAGCCCGACGCCAGCCGCACCGTGCGGGCGGTGGTGTCGATGCGTGTGGCGCTGCCGACCACCAACTGGATGTCCTCGCCCAGCAGCGTGCCGTAGTCCACCGTGGCCTCGCCGGTGCCGGCCACGAACTGGTGCAGCCGGATTCGGTCGACGAACTCCGGGCGGGGATTGACCAGCGTGATGTCGACGTCGGCGCGCATCCGCAGATGGTTGGCCGCGAGTGTTCCGGCGTAACCGCCACCGATGACGACGACCTTGTGGGGTGTGTGGTGTTCGGGCATGGACATGACAACGTTTCCCTTCTCGATTGGGGGTGGTCCTTCAACACGAAGTGGCCGGCGCGGGGACGATGCCGTGTTCCGACACGGGGTTCTCGACGGCGATCCGCATACCCGCCGGGGGCGGCTACCCGCGTGCTGGATGGTGTCTCACCAGTCCGACAACACAAGACCTCGGTGTGAGGCGACGCGCCAACCTCACAGTTCACTGCGCTGTCTTGTCGAACCGGTGAGGGCAGACCCGACCAAGGGAGTCAGTGACACGATGGCCAGGACACCATGACCACCCCATCCGAGCCAGGACACGGCCGGCCGGATCCGGGCCTGAGCGCGATCATGAACGAACGGCGCCAGCTGACCAATCTCGCCTACCGGCTCCTCGGCTCCCTGGCCGATGCCGAGGATGTCGTCCAGGAGACCTACGCCCGCTGGTACGCCATGTCCCGGCAACAGCAGGACGCCATCACATCCCCCGGCGCCTGGCTGACCAAGGTCGCCGGCCGCCTCTGCCTCAACGTGCTCTCCTCGGCACGAGCCCGGCGAGAGACCTACGTGGGCGAGTGGATCCCCGAGCCGCTGCCCGAACCTAGGGAGTGGATCACCGGGCGCCCGGACGGCATCAGCGTCGACCCGGCCGACCGGGTCACCCTGGATGAGTCGGTCAACATGGCTTTCCTCGTCGTGCTCGAATCGATGACCCCGGCCGAGCGCGTCGCGTTCATCCTGCACGACGTCTTCCGCTACCCCTTCGCCGAAGTGGCCGAGATCGTCGGCCGCACCCCCGCGGCCTGCCGCCAGCTGGCCTCCTCGGCCCGCCGCCGCATTCACGCGTCGCGAGCTCCCGCGGCTCCGGCATCCCAGCAGGCCGGCATCGTCAGGGACTTCAAACAGGCATGGGAAGCCAAGGACATCAACGCCCTCATCGGCCTCCTCGACCCCGACGCCACGGCGACCGCCGACGGCGGCGGCGTCGTCGGCGCCGTACTCCGCCCGATCGAAGGCGCCGAGCAGATCGTGCGCTCACTGCTCAATCTCGCCGGCAGGCTACGCAACCTGACGATCCTGGAGCGTACGGTCAACGGCCAGCCCGGCCTGATCGCTCAGCATGATGGCGTCACCGTGTCGGTGTACGCGTTCGACATCGCAGGCGACCGGATCAAGCACATCTGGGCGGTACGCAACCCCGACAAGCTCCGGCCGTGGACCGGTGGGGCCGCAGCACTCGGCGACTCAGGAACAGCACGTGGCGCCCGAGCGACAGAAGATGATCTTAGCTAGCACGGACACGCTTGGTTTCGAGCGCGCCTTGCCCGAGGTCAAAGGGTTTCGCCGATGCCCCCACCCGCGATGGACAGGTATCGCCGCAGGCCGGTGGCACCACACACGACGCTCAATGTTCAGTCGCCTTTGCAGACTTACCTGGTAGCGCAGACGGTCTCACACGATCACTGGATGAATGGACAGATGATGACGAAAGCGCTGGAATTGCCGCTGCAGATGCGGCGGAACGGGCTCGACCCGGTCGAGGAACTGGCCCGGGCACGCGATGGCGAGGGTGTGGTACAGGTGAAGACGCCGTTCGGCGCGCCCGCGTATCTGGTCTGCCGTCATGAGGACGTTCGCCAGGTGCTGGCGGATCCGGCTCGGTTCAGCAGCGCCCTGACACCGTTCCCGGGATCCGGGCAGATGAACGCCGACGAACTGGCCAAGATGCGGGCCGGGCAGCTGATCGGGTTCGACCCACCGGAGCACACGCGGTTGCGCCGGATGCTCACCCCGGAATTCACGGTACGCCGGATGCGCAGGCTCGAGCCGCGGATCACCGAGATCGTCCAGACGGCTCTGGACGATCTGGAGCGGGCCGGCAAGCCGGCCGATCTGGTGGCGCACTTCGCGCTGCCGGTGCCGTCGCTGGTGATCTGCGAGCTGCTGGGCGTGCCGCATGCCGACCGCGCCGAGTTCCACGAGCGTTCCGTGCGCCTGCTGGACACCTCCTTGCCGATGGAGCAGCGGAACGCGGCACAGCGGGAGGACCGCGCCTACATGGCCGACCTGGTGGCCCGCGCCCAGGCGGACCCGGGCCAGGACATGCTCGGCATGCTGGTGCGCGAGCACGGCCACGATCTCAGTACCGACGAGCTGATCGGCATCGCGGGACTTCTGCTGCTGGCCGGGCACGAGACGACCTCGAACATGCTCGGCCTGGGCACCCTGGCCCTGCTGCGGCACCCGGACCAGCTCGCCATGATCCGCGACGATCCGGCGCTGATCGAGCCCGCCGTCGAGGAGCTGCTGCGCTGGCTGTCCATCGTGCAGTCGCTGCCGCCGCGCACGACCACGACGGACGTGGAGATCGCCGGGCACACCATCCCCGCGGGCTCGCTCGTGGTCCTTTCGCTTCCTGCCGCCAACCGCGACCCTGCCTTCGTCGACGATCCCGAGACCCTCGACATCACCCGGGGAGCCGCCGGTCACGCCGCCTTCGGCCATGGTGTGCACCACTGCCTCGGGGCGCCGCTGGCGCGGATGGAGATGCGCATCGCCTTCCCGGCACTGCTGCGCCGCTTCCCCGGCCTCGCCCTGGCCGACCCGTACAAGCAGGCCGACTTCCAGGTCTTCAGCATCGTGTACGGCTTGAACTCGCTGGCGGTGACCTGGTGAGCGGACGGCCGCCCGCCTAACAGCTCTACGACACCCCCGAGACGACTGTCCAGCAGATCGCCGACCTGTTCGGCGTGCCCCGGTCGACGTGTACGGGCACCTGAGGCGGACGTCGTCGTGACCGTGCGATTCACCCTCGCCGAAGGCATGCCGAGCCGGCTCCATGCATCGGACGGCGCACCACCGCACCGTGGGGCATCGTGGGCGCCCCACCAGCCTGGTCCGCCAGATTGGCTTCGCCCTCGGCCCCGGCCGGCCACTCCATTGTGGAATCGCCAATCGCCACCTGCGGCTTCGAACCGAAGCCGCTCACAACGCAAGGAGAATCTCATGAACATGCCAGATCGATTTGACGAGGAGGCTGAGACGCAAACTCAAACGACCAAAACGTTCCAGCACGCGACGGACGAGAAGCCGACCACCGTCGCACGAAGCGGCTGGAACTGGAGCCGGATCCGCCCCCTCGCCTTTTGGGCCACCACGTTTGTAATCGTCTTCGAGTTGACTGCTGGATCGGTGTGGAACCTTCTACCGATCGAATGGGTGGAAGTTCAGTTGCGCCACCTGGGATACCCGCACTACTTCGCCTACATTCTAGGCGTGTGGCAGGCCGGTGCGGCCGTCGCGATCATCGCGCCCAGACTCCCGCTGATCAAGGAATGGGCGTACGCGGGTGCCTTTTTCCTGTGGTCGAGTGCCGTGGCGTCGCATCTGATAGTCGGCGACGGGCTTCAGACGTGGGGGGTGCCGCTGATGTTCGGGACGTGCGCCATCGCGTCGTGGGTGCTGAGGCCTGCCGACCGCCGGCTCCCGGAGACGGGGCTCCGTCAGGACCGCCCTGCCAACGCTGGACAAAATGGGGCCGGTCCGCCGGAAACCCGTCCTCGCGCTTGGGCCGTTCCGATCGGGCTCCTCGTTGTTCTGTATGCCGTTTCGTTCCTCACGCTGCCCGCGGCCGAAGCCATGACGCACGAGTGGGCAGTTGAGAACGGCTGGATCGACGAGTAGCGGCCTTGAAGGTCTCGACGTCTCGCCGACACATGCTTGCCTAACGTGGCCTAACGACCTTCTGGAATGGAAGCCGGATGTCACCGTGTTGCCGGCGGCCCTGCGATAGCAGCCGTCGTCATCGGCCGTCCTCTCGCCGACGCGGTCTTTGCCGTCGATCCAGAGGGGTCGACGCCGTGGATGCGGGTGTCCTGGCCGTAGTCAACGAGCAATACGCCCAGGTTGGCACCTTGAGCTCGGACCTGGTCTCTTTCGGCCGGATGATGTCCACCCGGACCAGATCCTTCTTGCCGTCGCTGTCGACCGGCGACTGCACCTGGACGTACTCGCGGATGGCGTCTTTGTACGAGAAGGCCGGCTGCGTCAGCCCGCCGGAGATTTCGATCGTCGGTTTCGCCGCCGGAGTGGCCACCCCGGGTGTGGCCACTCCGGCCAGCGCCGTGACCCCCACTCGCCGGAAGACCCGCGGCATCCGGACCCTGTTGTTCTTGGTAGTCAAGATGCCACGTCCCAGGTGACCGGGAGGCTCTTGACTCCGTAGATGTCCGCGGTCTCCAGGCGCAGGGCGACCTCTTCAGCCGGTACGGCCAGCCGTAGCGTGGGAAAGCGGGTGAGCAGCGCGGGGAAGGCGACCCGCATCTCGACGCGGGCCAGCTGTTGACCCAGGCACTGGTGGATGCCGTGGCCGAAGGCCAGGTGCCCGCCCTCCTGCCTGCGCAGGTCGAGCACGTGGGGGTCGGTGAAGCGCTCGGGGTCGCGGTTGGCGGTGGCGTACGACAGGATGACCGTCGAGCCGGCCTTGATGGTCTGGCCGCCCAGCTCGACGTCCTCCAGTGCGACCCTCGGGAACTGCTTGGCGACGCTCAGATACCGCAGCAGCTCCTCCACGGCCCCGTCGGTGAGCGCGGGCTCGGCGCGCAGCGCGGCCAGCTGCTCCGGGTTCTGCAGCAGCGCGAAGGTGCCCAGCGCCAGCATGTTCGCGGTGGTGTCGAACCCGGCCGACAGCAGGATCAGGGCGATCCCCCGTAGCTCCTCATCGGTCAGATCGCTGTCGAGCAGGTCGCTGAGCACGTCGTCGGTGGGGTTGGCGCGCTTGGCGGCCACCAGCTCCGCGAGGTAGTTCTGGGTCGCGGTGTAGGCCGCGATCAGTTCCTCGTCGCCGACCTCCCCGCCGAGGAACTTGTCGATGTGCCCCTGGAAGGAGCCCCGGTCCTCGTACGGCACGCCCAGCAGCTCACAGATGATGATGGAGGGGATGGGCTTGGCGAACGCGGTCACCAGGTCCGCCGACGGCCCGGCCTTCTCCATCGCGTCCAGGTGCTCGGCGGTGACCTGCTCGACGCGCTCGGTGAGCTGTCGCATCCGCCGTACGGTGAACTTGCCCACCAGTGGTTTCCGATAGCGCCCGTGCTGCGGCTCGTCCATGAGGAGGAACTCGCCGGGCGGCGCCGGAGGCACCTCGATCTCGCCGAGGTCGACCAGCGGATGGTGGCGCATGAGCTCCTTGCGTGAGCTGAACCGAGGGTCGGCCAGGACCGCCCGGACCAGGTCGTAGCCGGTGACCAGCCGGCCCTCGTGTCCGTCGGGGAAGGGGAAGCGGCTGATCGGGCCGTGCTCGCGGGCCTGGATCAGCTCCTTGGGCGGGTCGAAGGGGCAGCCGGGCTGGCGCGCGGCCGGCAGCGTGGTGATGGTGTGTTCCATGGTCATTCCTCTCATCGGCCTGGGATGAAGTCGCGACAGTACGTGTTTGGCGCGGTTCGAAGGCTGCGTTGCACTCAGAATTCCTGTCAGCCACAGGAAGTGCATTCAGTCAGGTGATTAGCGCTGATCGCTGCGCCGCGAGAAGAAGCGTGGCCGCCGGATCGACTTCGGTGAGGAGCGCAAACGGCGGTACCGCGGTCGCAACGTCGTCGAACGGTGCTTCAACCCTCTCAAGAGATGGCACGGAATCGCGATGCGCAACTACCGCGCCGCGATCTGCCTCTCCGCCACGCTGATCTGGATCAAGAAAGACTCGATCAACACGGCCCTAGGAGATCTTGCGGCGGTAGGTGTTCATGGCGAAGGCGTAGGCGACGATGAGGATGCCGACACACCAGGCCAGGGCGATCCAGATGTCGGTGCCGACCGGCTGCTGGGTGTACAGGTCGCGGATGGCGTTGACGATGGAGGTCACCGGCTGGTGCTCGGCGAAGGCGCGCACCGGGCCGGGCATGGTGTCGGTGGGCACGAATGCCGAGCTGAGGAACGGCAGGAAGATGAGCGGGTAGGAGAACGCGCTCGCGCCGTCCACGGACTTCGCGGACAGACCGGCGATGACGGCGAGCCACGTCAACGCCAGGGTGAACAGGATCAGCATGCCGGCGACCGCGAGCCACGCCGGCACTCCCGCCCCCGAGCGAAAACCCATGAGCAAGGCGACGAGCACGACGACCACGAGCGAGATCAGGTTGGCGACCAGCGAGGTCAGCACGTGCGCCCACAGCACGGACGACCGTGCGATCGGCATGGACTGCAAGCGCTCGAAGATGCCGCTCTTCATGTCCAGGAACAGCCGGAAGGCGGTGTAGGCGATGCCCGAGGCAACCGTGATGAGCAGAATGCCGGGCAGCAGGTAGTTCACATACGAAACCGGCCCCGTGTTGATCGCGCCGCCGAACACGTAGACGAACAACAGCAGCATGGCGATCGGCGTGATCGCGGTCGTGACGATGGTGTCCACGCTGCGCGTGATGTGGCGCAGGGATCGTCCCAGCAGGACGGCGGTGTCGCCGAAGAAATGCTTGGTCATCGCTGCTCCTTACGCGTCCGTGCCGACGCCGCGGTCATGGCCGGCGCCGACGAGAGCGAGGAAGACGTCCTCGAGGGTCGGCTGCTTCTCGACGTATTCGACCTTGGCGGGCGGCAGCAGCCGCTTGAGCTCGGCCAGGGTGCCGTTCACGATGATCCGGCCCTCGTGCAGGATCGCGATCCGGTCGGCGAGCTGTTCGGCCTCGTCCAGATACTGCGTCGTGAGCAGCACCGTCGTACCGTGCTCGGCGAGTTCCCTGACAGCCTGCCACACCTCGATGCGCGCCTGGGGGTCCAGGCCGGTCGTCGGCTCGTCGAGGAAGATGACCGGCGGATTGCCGATGAGGCTCATCGCGATGTCCAGGCGGCGGCGCATGCCGCCCGAATACGTCGACACCCTGCGCGCGCCCGCGTCGGTCAGCGAGAAACGCCTCAGCAGGTCATCGGCGATCCTGCCGGGATCCTTGAGGTGCCGCAGCCGGGCGACCAGCACGAGGTTCTCCCGCCCGCTGAGAATCTCATCGACGGCGGCGAACTGTCCGGTGAGGCTGATGGACTCCCGCACGTCCGCAGCCTGCGTGGCGACATCGAAGCCGTTGACACCGGCCGTCCCCGCGTCCGCCTTGAGCAGCGTGGACAGGATTCTCACGACCGTGGTCTTGCCCGCCCCGTTCGAGCCGAGCAGGGCGAAGATGCTGCCCCGCGCCACGTCGAAGTCCACGCCGCGCAGCACCCGCAGCTCCTTGTACGACTTCTCCAGACCCTGCACATGGATCGCCTGGGCTTGCCGTGTCGTCATCAGACGGTCCTTTCTTCTCTTCCGGTGTCTTCGCCGGCGGCGCGCTCGATGGCGCTGGTGAACCGTGCCCGCTCCCGGCTGATGTACCGCCCCACGGAGTAGTTCTGCACAAACGCCTCGACAAACTCCACGGGGTCCTCCCCGAAGATCTCGCGGATCGGGGTTCCATCCGCCGCGCTCTGCTCGAACAGATCGGCAAGGTCTTCGAACATCGAAGCCGCGTCGGCGCCGTCCCCCGGCCCGAAGTGCATCAGGTACCGCTCCAGCGCTTCGACTGCCGTGCGATAGTTCTCGGGAAGCGCTCTGATCCGCGCCTTGTACTGCCGCCAGCGCCTCTTGTCCTCGAGCGGCCCGGTGACCACCTCCAGGTACTGCAGGTAGCGCCTCTTCGGCTCGGCCGGCTCTGTGGCCATGTCTACTTACCTCCTTCGCGGAGCTGTTCGAGCCGTTCCGTGAGGAAGCTCCAGGTCCTCCAGAACTCTTCGAGATACTCCCGTCCGCGTGCGTTCAGGGAATACACCTTGCGCGGCGGCCCCTTCTCGGACGGGACCTTCTCCACGTCGACGAGGCCGCGCCGCTCGACCCTGACCAGTAGCGCGTAGACCGTGCCCTCGGCGATGTCGGAGAAGCCCTGATCCCGCAGCCACGCCGTGATCTCGTAGCCGTACGCGGGCCGGCCGGACAGGATCGCCAGGACGATGCCCTCCAGCGTTCCTTTGAGCATCTCCGTCACCTGCTTGCCCATGGACCATCCTTCGGCTACTCAGTTATACTGACTACTGGTACATAGTAACACTGAATAGTGAAGGCGCAAGCCCCGCGGGATCCCAGTGGCAATGCGGAAATTTCCAACAAAGCAGTCTCTGACCTGCGGTAACGGAGGCATCTGGTCGCCTGCGGCGGGTTGATGATCACTGCCGCTACGTTGGGTGATGCGTTGTCGGAGAAGATGTTCTCTGAGGAGGAGTTGGAGCAACTGCGCTCGCTCCCGGAGATCAGCACAGACTTGAAGTCCCTGACGGCCTGCCGGGGGCGTTGCGGCCTCAGCGGCTCACGGCGGTCTCCCGCTCCACACGCGACGACTTCTCGGGATTGCGCACGTGGTAGGCGCCGGTGATGTAGCCGTTCTCGAGCCGCACCGCCACCACGCCGTCGATCTCCCCATCGACTCGAACGAGCAGCCCCGGGCCACCATTGATCTGTACCAGCTCGACCGACCTTTCGGCGTCGCGCCTCCACCAGCCGACGGCCGGCAGGCGAGCCACCTTGCCGGCCCCCACGATGGGCTGAAGCAGGGCATGCTTGACTCCGCCGCCGTCGCTCAGGGCGACGACGTCCGGCGCGAGGATGTCGAGCAGGTTCTGCAGGTCGCCGGTTTCGACCGCGCGTTGGAAGGCCTGGAGTGCGGCTCGGGCCTCGGTCGTGGAGGCGATCGACCCGCGCGGGATGCCCGCGGTCGTGGTTGGGCCCTCCTACCGGGTGCGTGTGACGCGAAGTCGTGCGTCGGTGACGTTGTCGAAGCGCGAATCCCCTCCCCGGATCAGGACGAAGTGTCGCCGCACGTCGGCGCAGTAGGCCAGCAGGGGGCCGGACGGCGCGAGGTCGTCGCCGGTGAGTTCCTTGCCTGTGGGGAGGCGGGCGTTGAGCATCGTCAGGGCCGCGACGGGATCGTCGGCGGGGCCGGCGGTCGCCTCGAGGTAAAGCGCCTCGGCACCGCCGATAGGCGCGTGGGAGTCAAAGACCGTGATGGCCACCTCTGGGCGTTCGGCGAGGTTACGGGAATGCCTGCTGTCCGGTGCCGACACCCAGACGAGCCGGTCCTCATCGCGGGCGGCGAAGAAGACGGGAGTGGCCCACGGCCGCCCTTGGCGATCGGCGGTGGCGAGCACGAGGTAGCGACTGTCGCCGAGCAGCCGGGGAACCATCGCCCACCTACCGGTGCCCGACCGTCTCACCGCCTCCCTGCCCGGTTTCCAAGAGATCCTCGCCTACGTCACCTCAGGCCACGGCGTCGCCCTCGTCGGCGCCCAAACGTCGAACTTCTACCCGCGTCCCGGCTTGATCTGCATCCCCGTGGGAGGCAATGCCACGTTCGACTACGCCCTGGTCTGGCGCACCGACCGGCTCAGAACCATCGCCGAGGCCTTTCTCCGCCACATCACGCCGCCGACGGGTAGCTGAGCGACGGGCCGGCCGCTTGTCGGAGTCTCCTAGCGGGTGGCGACCCGCTAGTCGTACTTGATGTGGGTAAGGAAGAAGTCCCGGACGTCCTCGGCGAGCAGCTCTGGCACCTCCATCGCGGCGAAGTGGCCGCCGCGCTCGAACTCCGACCAGTGCCTGATGTCGTACAGCCGCTCGGCCAGCGGTCGCACCGACTGCGTGATGTCGTGCGCGAACACCGCCACGCCAACCGGTACCGGGCATGGCTCGATCCGCCGCGGAGCCTCGCGGTGCAGCCGCGCCGAGGAAGCCGCGGTGGCGGTCAGCCAGTACAGCGAGATGTCGGTGAGCATCCGCTCGTCGCTGATGTGCGAGCGAGGGTCCGTCCACTGTGCGAAGCGCTCGGCGATCCAGGCCAGCTGGCCGACCGGCGAGTCGGTCAGCGCGTAGCCGACGGTCTGCGGGGTGGTGGCCTGCAGAGCCTGGTACGGCGGACGATTCGCCATCAGCTGCCTGACCTTGTCCAGCCGGGCTTCATCCGTTTCGGACAGTTCAATGTCGGCGTCCGGGACCGGCGCGGTCGGCAGGTAGTTGACGTGCACCCCGACGACCTGCTCGGGCGCCACCGTGCCGAGCGCCGTTGAGATGCCCGAGCCGAAGTCGCCACCCTGCGCGCCATAGCGCTCGTACCCGAGACGGCGCATCAGCTCAGCCCAGGCCCGCGCGACCCGGACGATGCCCCAGCCGCGCTCGTGGGTCGGCCCGGAGAAGCCGTAACCCGGGATGGACGGAATCACCAGGTGGAAGTCGCGCGACAGCGGCTCGATCACGTCGAGGAACTCCAGGAACGAACCGGGCCAGCCGTGGGTGAGGATCAGCGCGAGCGCGTCCGGTTTCGAAGACCGGACGTGGACGAAGTGGATGTTCTGGCCGTCGATCTCGGTGGTGAAGTGCGGAAGCTCGTTGAGCTTGGCCTCGTGCTCGCGCCAGTCGTAGCTGGTGCGCCAGTATTCGGCCAGTTCCTTGAGCCGCGCCAGCGGGAAGCCGTAGTCCCACCCGGCGTCGGCGACCTCGTTGGGCCAACGGGTGCGGGAGAGCCGGTCGGTCAGGTCGTCGAGGTCGGCCTGGGGGACATCGATGCGGAACGGCTTGATCATGGTCTTAACTCCAGGGGGATTCATTCGGCGCCCAAATGTTCGGACGACGGGTGATGACGAGCTGCGAGGTGAGCCTCGACATGGATTTGCACGCGGCCCGGCTGTCCTGCGGCCGGAGTGAAGATCTCGGTGAGCTCGTAAGGCAGGACGAGGTGGGGCCGCCGTGCGGGAACACCACTGGCGACTCCCCCTGCCCGGTCTCTGTGCAGGCGAGGCAGGAGTCGATGACGGCGACGGTATGCATGATCACTATGTCCTTCGATGAGTTGCATGTCGGACTCTAGAGCTACATACTCCAACCGTCAACTATCCAACTAATATCATCGCAACCGTCACTGAAAGAACCATTTGGCGGCCGGCATCACGCCAGGAGGTGAGGCTCGTACCCGGCCAGGTGAGGAACGTCGTCGACGACGCGCCGCATGCGACCACCGGCCACCTGATGCGCCGCGCGTTCACCGCTCATGCCATGCAGGACGGGCCATAGTCGCGCGAGTTCGTGGTGCTCGACATCCCCGCCGACGAGGACGCCCCCTCACAGCAGGATCTCGCCCACCGGCTCGGCATCAACCGCACGCCCTCGGCCAGGCGCCCGATCGGCTCCAGGAGGCGGGCCATGTCATCCGCACCCGCAACCCGGCCAACCGCCGCACCTACCCGCTGCCCCTGACCGAGGCGAGCCGTACCACCCTGGACGGCATGCGCCACACCGTCGCCGACCGCGACGCCCGGCTCACCGGCGCCCTCACCACACCCGAACGGCGGCGCCTCACCGCGCTGCCGACCAAGCTCGTCGCCGACGACGGGCCGTCCGCCATCCACGGCATCGAGCACCTGATAGCTCAAGCCCACTACCGGCTGCGCCACCTCGAGGATCATCCACGGCTTGGAAGGTGGGCCGCTGACCTGCGCATCCGTCATTTCGTGGGTCCGGGTGCCGAGTCACCGCAGACCGCCGATCCGGTGCGTCAGTCCTGAAGGCCGGTGCGAGCGGCGGCGGACAGCAGGGTGAGCGCGGCCTGGCGGGCGGCCTCGCCCGCGCCGGCTGTGTCGTGATGCGCGGCGACGACGGTCGCCCCCTCGACCAGCATGAGCAGCTGTCGTCCCAGGAGGGGCGGATCGACGGCTCCGGCACGGCTGGCGATGCCGGTCAGAAGCTCGAGGTAGCGGCCCAGGTGGCGCGCGGTGATAGTGCGTACGGCGTCGACGTGATGCTGGGCGGCCGCGTTCAGTATCGCGCAGCCACGGAAGACCGGCTCGTCATACCACCGCTGGAGGGCGTCGAACACCGCGGCGAGTTGGTCGCCGGGGGCGTCCCCGGCGGCTGCGACGGCTTCGGCCAGCCAGTTCGTTACCCGCTCGCTGCGCGCTTGCAGCACGGCCTCCACGAGGCCGTCCTTGGTGCCGAAGTGCCGGTAGAGCGTCTCCTTGGACACCCCGATGCGGGTGCACAGCTCGGCAACGCCGATGCCGTCGAGGCCACGCTCGTACAGCACCCGGGTGGCCGTCTCGAGGATGGCCGCTCGGGTGCGCTCCGGGTCGATCGTCGAGCCTTTGGGAACTGGCATGCCACAGATCGTACCGGTCAGTTCGTTCTACTGCTAGCATCCGAGTTCGTACCGATCGGTTCGATCTTTGGAGTGCCATGCCAGACTTTTTCGCCTCACCGCAAATCCGGAACGTCTCGGACGCGCGGGACAAGACGCCTCGCGGCGATGCTGCCGCCGAGAGATGGGACCGATGACGCAGACGGCGCTGAAGGCGGGGCCCTGGGCGGTATGGCAGGCGGGTCGGCTGGCGCTCGGCACCGCCTCGGCACTCGGGCTCGCACGCTTCGCCTACGGCCTGCTCCTGCCGGCCATGCGCGAGGACCTGCACTGGACCCTGGCTGAGGCGGGAGCGATGAGCACCGCCAACGGGCTCGGGTACCTCCTCGGCGCGCTGGTGACCGCCGCGCTCGTGCGCCGCTGGGGCACCGCCGCCGCTTTCCGCATCGGGATGGCACTCACGGCCGCTTCGCTGGCTGCCACCGCGGCGAGCGACGCCTACCTGGCGCTGCTGGCCGTGCGGGCCGCTGCCGGGGCGGCGGGAGCGGTGGTGTTCGTCGCGGGCGGCGTGATCGCCTCGCGCGTCGCCGCCCGCGCGGCCTCCGGTGCGCCCATCACCGTGTACTTCGCCGGCACCGGGCTGGGCATCGTCGTCAGCGGTGTGAGCATCCCCGCGCTAGAGGAGCACTGGCGCCTGGCCTGGGTCGGCCTGGCCGTCGCTGCCGCACTGGCGACCGTGGCGAGCTGGAGCGCGGCGAGCACGGGCGAGGACGCGCATACCACCGCGGCCGGCCGGGCCCGCGTGCGCCCGCTGTGGGGGGCCGCCCTGGCCTACCTGCTGTTCGCCGCCGGGTACATCACCTACATCACTTTCCTGTCCGCCTACCTCACCGACCAACACGCCCCGCTCGGGCAGGTGGTGCTCACCTGGACGGCGCTGGGCCTGGCCGTCATTGCGGCGCCCGCGCTGTGGAGCCGCCCCACCACCGAGTGGCCCGCCACCCGGGCACTGGCCACCCTGCTCGCCATCCTGGCCGGCGGAGCGGCGCTGGCACTGGCAGCACCCACGCCACCGGTCATCCTCGCCTCCGCAATCATCTACGGGGCGACATTCATGGGCGTCCCCGCCGCCATCACCGCCCTCATCAAGGGCAACGTCCCACCCGCCGACTGGACCGCCACGCTGGCGGCCTTCACCACGGTGTTCGCGGCAGGGCAGACCGCCGGGCCGTGGATCGCCGGCGTGGTCGCCGATCACACCTCGACCGAGGCCACCCTGGCGTGGACCGCGATCCTGTGCGCCGCGGCCTCCGCGATCGCCATCGCCGGAGGCCGTGCGCGCCCCGGCCCCGGCGCGGCGCACAGCTGAGACGTGCGCCTGACATCGGCGCCCCCGACACAGAGACCACGCATCCGATCGACGTTCTCTCCAGCAGCGCCTCACGAGCCGCCAGACACGAAATCCGACAAGAGAAAGAGAGAAAGATCATGAGCAACTTCGTGCTTATCCCAGGAATGTGCCACGGCGGCTGGTGCTTCCAGGAACTCACCGGCGAGCTTCGCGCGCAGGGGCATGCCGTCTACCCGCTGACGCTGACCGGGCTCAGCGAGCGCAGCCATCTGCTGCACGGCGGAGTGAACCTCGACACGCACATCCAGGACGTGACCAGTGTGCTGGCCACTGAAAACATCCAGGATGCGGTGCTGGTCGGCCACAGCTACGGGGGGATGGTGATCACCGGTGTCGCCGACCGCGAACCCGAACGGGTGGATGCCCTGGTGTACCTGGACGCCATGGTGCCGGGGCCCGGCGACTCCTCCTGGACCCTCGTCTCCGACCAGGAGCGGCGGTGGTACATGGACGTGGTGGAGACCGGCTACGCGGTGCGGCCGCTGCCCTTCTTCGACCCGCGGGCCACGCCCCACCCACTGGCCTCGCTGCTCCAGCCGCTCCAGCTCACCGGCGACCTCGCGCATATCCGCCGCAGGGACTACGTGTACGCCGCGAAATGGGACGGCCAATCCCCGTTCACTCCCCTCTACCAGCGGTTGCGTGAAGACCCCTCGTGGCGGACGTACGCGCTGGACAGCGGGCACAACCTCATGCGGGACGTGCCGCAGGACCTGTTGAAGATCCTGCTCCAGGTCGTTGACCCCGCTGATGGCGAGGAGCGGGACAACCATGACGACGCTCTGATGCCTCACCCCACCGAGCACCACTAGCCGGCCTCCTGCTGTTGCGACGCTCGCCATGAGCACCACGTCGTCGCCCGTCATGACCATGCCGGCTGCACGAGGCCTCTGTCACCTTGCGGAACCGGTGAAACTCCCGGATCCGTCCCCGGTGATTCTTCGCCTGCCGCGAGCTGAAGTCGTAGTCGGCGAACAACTCCGGGCCGACCTTTACCCGCCCCGCCATGAAGTTCACCGCTGCCCGCGGCACATCCTCCCGCCGCGGGCAGCACGCCTCCTGCCCGAACTCGAAGTACTTGAGCATCACGCTGAATCCCAGGCGCGTTGCTCCCGTCTTGTTCGCCGACAGGGCGAACTCCTCCTCATCCAGCGTCCCGATGAGTCCGGTGGCGTGGGCGTGGCGGAGCAGGCGGGGAGGCTCCGCGTCAGGCCGGGCCAAGGACGCAGAACTCGTTGCCTTCCGGGTCGGCCAGAACCTTCCACGGGACGTCGCCCTGGCCTACGTCGGCGAGCGTCGCGCCGAGGGCCTCAAGCCGGCCCACCTCCGCCGCCTGACCGTCAACGGGGTAGGGCAGCAGGTCGAGATGGACGCGTTTCCACATGTCCTTCAGGTGGGGCGTGCGGAGGAACTCCAGATACGGGCCGACCCCCTTGGCGGAGCGCAGCAGCGCATGATCGTCGGTCACCTCGTGCAGGGTCCAGTCCATCGCCTCGCCCCAGAACCGTGCCATGGCCCGCGGGTCCGCGCAGTCGACGACCACCGCGGCGATCGGCCCGGTGTCCCGGTAGATCTCCCGAGGCTCCAGGACGCAGAACACGTTGCCCTCCGGGTCGGCCAGAACCGTCCATGGGAGGTCGCCCTGGCCCACATCGGCGGGCGTCGCGCCGAGCTCCTTCAGGCGCGCGACCAACTCCGCGTGATGGGCCGCAGAGGTGGTGGCGAGTTCGATGTGCGCACGGTCTTTCACTGTTCCGGGGTCCGGGACGGCGATGACATCGACGCAGACCGCGGCGGGGACCGGCCAGGCGGAACCCACGGGCCTGACGCTGGTCGCACCGGGCTCCTCGCTGGAAACACCCCAGTCGAGCGCCTCCGCCCAGAACCGGCCCAGCGCCGAGTCATCCCGGGCTTTGAAATTCACCTGAACAAGTTGCAGCGCCATGCCGCAACCCTATTCCCAAGGGATGAACTGACAGCCGAGATCACCGAATTCGGAGTAGCGGGTGGCGATCGCGGCGGCACGGTTGCGCAGGGAGTTGCGCAACCACTGCGGGGCCAGGGCTTCCGCGTCCGTGGTGAGCTGCCACAGCGCCCATTCGGCGTGCCTCGGATCTTGGAAGGTCACCTCCAGCCGCAGCCAGCCGTCTGAGTCGGCTTCTTCGGCGCGGACGGCCAGCGCGGTGCCCACCAGGTCCTCCCGCCGCGCCGGGTCCACTCGTACCAGCACGGTGACTTGGTCGCCGCCGGCCCGAAACTGCGTGCTGCGTTCCTGCCAGGCCCGGTCCAGATCGACCCGGTCTGGTCGCTGTGCGGGTTCGGCGAGTTCCTTGGCGGCCAAGACCCGGGACAGCCGGTAGGTGCGGTCCGCGCCAGACCTCATGGCCAACAAGTAGCCCCGGTCGCGTACGGTGACCAGGCCGATCGGGTCCACCGTGCGCCACTTCGGGATCTGGTCCACAGCCGCATAGTGGATGCGCAGCTTGTGTCCGGCGAACACCGCGCGCAGAACCTCGGCCGCTATGGCGTCAGGCACCTCCTCAGTGACCAGCCGACGCGAGAGGAGGTCGGTCTCCGGGTCGATGAGCAATCGCTCGGCCGCGCCGGCCGCGGTGTCCCGATAGCTTTCGGGTAGCGCGTCAACCACCTTGAGCATCGCCGAAGCGAGCGCCGAGCCAAGGCCGAACGCCTGCGCGCCGCGCCGTGATCCGGCGACCAGCAGGGCAAGGGCCTCGTCGTGGTTCAGTCCGGTGAGCTCGGTCCGGAAACCGGGCAACAACGCGAAACCGCCGTGCCGGCCGCGTTCGGCGTAGACCGGGACGCCGGCTGCGGACAGCGCCTCGATGTCGCGCAGCACGGTGCGGGTGGACACCTCCAGCTCGCGGGCCAGCGCGGCCGCGGACAGCCGACCGTGCTGCCGCAGCAGCAGAACCAGCGAGACCAACCGGTCGGCGCGCACACGAAAACTCTACAGAAATACACGACACAGGATGTCGTGTATTCGCTGGGAGGCTGATCAACACGACGAAAAAGATGGCGGCTACCGAGCCGATGGACGTATGTAATGTCGACGAATCGAATGGAGCTGATGTGGCAATGGAGCGAACGGCGGTCAACCCGTGGGCGTGGTCGGCGGAGATGGGGTACAACCAGGGTGAGATCGTCTCCGGGCACACCCGAACCCTGTACTGCGCCGGGCAGACCGCGATGAGCGGCGACGGCAAGCCCCAGCATGCCGGTGACATGGCGGCGCAGTTGGCGCTGAGCCTCGACAACCTGGAGGCCGTGCTCGGCGAGGCCGGCATGTCCCTCGCGAACCTCGTCCGGCTCAACGTCTACACCACCGACGTCGATCGGCTCTTCCAGCACTACGGCGCGCTGGCGTCGCGGTTGGGCGCCGCCGGGGTGGCACCGTCCACCACGATGCTCGGGGTGACACGGCTGGCGATCCCCGACCTGATGGTCGAGCTTGAGGGAACCGCCGTCGCGTGATGCGACCTCGCCGCCTCCGGCAGGGCTGCCGGAGGCGGCACGAGCAGTAGGCAGGTGGGTGATTTCTTGCTCCATGAACGGCCTGGAGGCCGCCCGCAAACGCGGCCGCGTCGGCGGCCGCCGCCCCGTGGTCGACGACGACAAACGCGCCGCCATCCTCGCCCGCCGCCAGCACGGAGAATCCATCCGCACCATCGCCGCCGGAGTCAACGTCTCCGTCGGCGTCGTCCACAAAACCCTCACAGACACCGAGGCCCCGTAGGCCGCCCCGGAGCGACAGCCCTGATGTGGCAGCGAACCAGAAGTCGCGCCAGGGAGCCTGGGCGGGCGCGGCAGAGGGGCCTTTATTCGGTGGGCAGGGCCGTGAGCCATTCGGTCAGGAGCTGGTTGACCTCCTCGGGACGTTCCTGCTGGATCCAGTGGCCGCAGCCGTCCAGGAGGTGGGAGGAGACCAGCCCGGGAAGGGTGGCCGGGTAGGCGTTGATCGCGTCGGCCATCCAGGTCGTGGAGGCGTCCAGGCTGCCGCCGATGAACAGGGAGGGCTGCTTGATGGGGGCGTCGTTGAAGTCGGCGAGGTCCTCCCAGTCGCGGTCCATGTTGCGGTAGCGGTTGAGCGCGCCGGTCATGCCGGTGCGTTCGAACTCCCCTGCGTACACCTCCAGGTCGTCCTCGGCGAGCCAGGAAGGCAGCCGGCCGCTGGGGAACCGGTCGCGCAGCGTTGCGCCGGGGCTGACGAAGTGCGGGTCGGGGGCCTCGGGGCCGGGCATGGTCTCGGCGGACAGCGCCGCGTAAAAGCCCGCGAGCCAGCCCCGCACGTCGGGTTCCATCTCGGCCTCGGCGCGGCCCGGCTCCTGGAAATAGGAGACGTAGAACTCCTGGTCACCGCCCATCTGAGCGAAGAGGCCGGTGGGGCGGGGGCCGCCGGGCGGCGCGTAGGGCACACTTAGCAGCCCCACCGCGCGGAAGACCTCGGGGTGCAGCAGGGCGGACGTGGCCGCGATGTTCGAGCCCCAGTCGTGGCCGATGATCACTGCCGACTCCTCGCCCAGGGCGCGCACCAGCGCGACATTGTCCTCCACCAGAGCGAGCATCCGGTAGCTGTCCTCCGCGGCCGGCTTGGAGGATCGGCCGTAGCCGCGGACGTCGAGCGCGACCGCCCGGTAACCGGCCTGCGCGAGCACCGGGAGCTGACGACGCCAGGAGTACCAGGACTCGGGGAAGCCGTGGACGAGCAGCACCAGCGGCCCGCTCCCCTGCTCCGCGACATGAATCCGGCCGCCCGGCACGGACACCGAACGATGTGTGATCTCTGCGATGTGCTGCGACATGCGTCCCCTCCAGATGGCGTGCCCGCTTCTGTCAGCGGCAGTGCTCTTGTCCCCCGCTCCGCGTCCCCTTCTGCTCCGCGGGCGCTACCACCGATCATCTCGCTGACCTGGCCAGTCGCCGAAATCCTGTTGCCGGATCGGCAACTTCCATGATGCGGCCCGCCCAAGCTCCCCAGCGTCACTTCTCGTTCCCCTGCCACATCAGGGCCGCGACCACCCGCATCCGAACCGGTAGTGGCGATAACCCCAGCCCCGACGGCTCGCTAACGCCACCTGGCCTGGGCTCGGTGACCGCTCCTCCTCTTGGTCGGGGGGGCGTCATCCGGAGGGCTCACATCGATTTTATGGGTGATGGGTCTTTAGTCCATTTTATAAATGATCTTGAACCCTAGTCAGCGCCTTTACAATGTAGATTCATTAGGTCACGACGGCGACGATCAGGCATCCTCTCCGACGTGTTCCGCGAGGGCCGGACGGCCGCGTACCTGCACGGCAACTGCATCGGCGCGGGCATCGAACTGCCCGCGCCGCCCGGTTCGCGGTCCCACCCCTGACCACCGTCGCCATCGACAGTGGCGACCTGGAAGCGCGCATCGCCCATCCCCTCCTACGGGTCCTGAGCAGCGGGAGCGCGGATCTGGTCCTCGTTCCGGACAACGTGCACGTGATCGAGCGGAACTCCACCTGATCACTCACCGACGAGGGACCCGCCCATCCGCCGGATTCCTGCGATCTCGTCGTCGATCTTTACGTAGAGTGCGGTCAGGAGGGTCTCGAGGTTTGTCGTCACACGGATCATTGAGGCCCGCGCTCCTGTCGCGGGCCGGAACCTGGGACCTGCTCCTCCAGGCGACCGCCGATCACCCCATCTGACAAAGTCGGGCCGGGCGGCGTCCATGTCCGAGACATACGGGGGCGATTGATGAAGCGCTACATCCTGACCGGCACCCCTGGAGCCGGGAAGACGGCGATCCTGCGTTGGCTGGAGTGTGACGGCTACACCGTCGTCGAGGAGGCGGCGACAGATGTCATCGCCCTGCACCAGGCCCGGGGTGAACCCGAGCCGTGGACGAAGCCGTCCTTCGTGGAGGCGATCACTACCCTGCAGCGTCGACGGCAGGAACAGGCCGCGGCCCTTCCCGGCGATGTACAGATCTACGATCGATCACCCGTCTGCACCTACGCCCTGGCCACTTATCTCGGCCACCCCGTCTCTCCGGCCCTGTCCCGCGAATTGGAACGCATCCAAGCTCAGCAGATCTACGCCAAGAAGGTCTTCTTCATCCAAAACCTCGGGTTCATCACACCGACCGACGCACGATTGATCACCTTCGAGGAGTCGCTGCGATTCGAGCAGGTTCACCAGGACACCTACATCTCACTCGGCTACGAGTGCGTGCCGATCGCTCCGGGCATGCTGCCGGACCGGGTAGCGGCGGTCAAGAAGCAGCTCGAAGCCGCATCATGACCGGACCACGGACCACATCGGAGCCACTCGTCCAGGGAACATCGGCGCCCGCCGGCACGGCCGTGCTCACCATGCTGCGGAGCCCGTCGCGCCAACCGATGCTGGAAATGGGGCCTCCGACGAGCTCACGGAGCTTGCCGACGTCGGGGCACATGCCTTTGGCCGAAGAAGGTCGAGTCGCCGAGCGAGGTGCCGCTGCAGTACCCCCAGGCGGGGATGCCGCTGGTGGTACGTCCCGCGACATACAGGCCGGAGACCGGGGCGCCGTCGAGCGAGAGGACCTCGCCGTGAAACGACGTGTACAGGCCGCCCGGTGGTGAAGATCGAGAACATCGCGTTCCGGAGGTCGAGCACCCCGTACGGCGGCTTGAGCGGCCTGACCCACCGGGCCTACTTGTGGCAGACCGGATCCTCACCCTTCTCGGCGGCTGCGTTGTACAGCCCGACCGTGGCGGTCAGCGCCCCTGGCACCAGCCCCATCTCGGTCTCCAACTCGGCGAGGTCGTCCGAGACCCAGGTCGGCTCGACCACGTACCCGGACGCCTGCCGCGTCTCCTCATTGGCCGTGTCGTCGTAGAGCAGGAATATCTGCCGATCCTGATAGAACAGCGAGGCCTGCCCGACCCGACCCGGGTAGCCGTCCTCGTTGATGAACCGGTTCCCATGCCGGTCGAGCAGCGCCGGGTCGGCGGGTAAGGTCGTCTGACCGGCCTCCATGTGCAGGACCGCCGCGCCGACCGCCTGGCCCGTCCGGATGGCGGAACCGTCGTCGCCGTCGGTGCCGGTGAGGTGGTTGCCGAGCAGCCTCGGGGAGTGCTGGGCGAGCATCGCCGTGTTCGCTCCGAACCCGCCCGCCGAGAGCACCAGCCCGCGCCGTGCCTTCACGAACGACCGCTCGCCGAACGTCACCACCTCCGCCCCGACCACCCGGTCCCCGTCGACGACCAGGCGCCCTACCCGGGTGTTGTAGTGCGTGTGCACACCCGCGTCCGCCGCGGTGTCCGCGAGGTGCTTCATCAGCACCCAGCCGGCTGACTGCTCCCCCGGCTTCTTGTTGGTCATGGCCGGAACGTGGCCCCGTGGGGCGGGCGCCGCGATGTCCGCGAACGGGTAGGCGTTCTCTCCGCCGGTGAACATCAGCCCGTACCCGCTCGGGGCCTCCCACGACGGCTCGGTCCACAACCTCGGCTCGAACGGCACCCTGTCCGTGCCTCGCCTACCGAGGTCGGCTCCGCCGTGCCCTTGGCCCCGGTGCGCGGCTCGCGTCAAAGGACGAACCGCCGGTTTACCAGGTCACACCTTCGTCGGTGTGCGAGCGCGATCTGCGGAAGGTGCGGAATGGCCGGGGAGGCGCAGCACGAACCGTGCGCCGCGGGGGCTGCCTTCGATGGTGAGGGTGCCGCCGTGGGTTTCGGCGATCTGCCGGGCGATCGGCAGGCCGAGCCCCGTGCCGCCGGCGTCCCTTCTGCGGGAGGCCTCCAGGCGGGCGAACCGCTGGAAGATGGCCTCCCGCTGGTCGGGGGCGATGCCCTCGCCGTCGTCGCACACCTCCAGCACCGCCGTGCCCGCCTCCAATGTGAGGGCGACCGTGATGGCGGAGTCGGCGTGGCGTTCGGCGTTGTCCAGCAGGTTGTTCAGCAGCCGGGCCAGGCCGATCCGCTCCCCGTTGATCATCACGCCGGGGGTGAGGTGACAGATCACCGCGACCCGGCGTGGCCGCCGGTCCAGCTCGGCCGCCACCAGGCCGGTCAGGTCGATGGGATCGCGTTGGCCGCTGATGCCCGCGTCCAGCCGGGCGATCTGCAACAGGTCGGTGGCCAGGTCCTGAAGCCGTTCCACACTGTCCAGCAGCGCGTTCGCCGTTCGCGGCCAGTCGGTCTCCTTCGGGTACATGAGCGCCTCATCGATCTGCACGCGTATGGCGGTCAGCGGGCTGCGCAGATCGTGGGAGGCGTCCGAGGCGAACCGCAGCTGCTGCTCAACCGCCGCCTGGGCCCGGTCCAGGGTCTTGTTCGCGATCTCGGCGAGGTCGCGCAGCTCGTCTTGGTACTTCGGTACCGGCACCCGGTGGCCGAGATCACTCGCGGTGATCTGGGCCAGTTCTCTGCCGATCGCGCCCACCGGCTCCAAGGTCTTGCTCACGGTCCGGTAGGTGCCCGCCGCGGTCGCCCCGACCAGCAAGAGCCAGCCGGCGGCGAGCGGGATCAGCAGCCGAGGGCCCACGTACCAGGGAACATCGGCAACGGCCATGTTGAGCAACCAGACGCCGTCGGCCTTGTGCAGGGGGTAGGAGATCACGATCTTGCACTGGCCGGGGAACGCCCGCAGATCGCACAATCGCGCAATCGCATAAGAGTCGACATCAGGGCGAAGGTTTGTTATTGGCGGCTCGCGCGCCGTGAAGCCCGGGGTGGCGGTGACCAGCGTGCCGGCCGGGTCGAACACCTGGATCGCCTCATTGCGCCTGTTCGGCAGCAGGTGGGGGGATATGCCGCTGTGGCGTATCTGCCTGGCCATCTCCATGGCGTGGGTGGCGAGCCGTTGTGTCCGATCATCGACGGAGGCTTCCCGTACCGCCACCAGGGCGAACACCGCGACAACAGTGCAGAGCAGCGCCATGACGGCGCCGGCCACCACGGTCAAGCGGATCCTGATGGAGCACCGATGCCACGTGCTCACCTTGATCCTCCCCTCACGACCAGACGCACACCCTTATGGCGACTCCTTACCGCTCCTGGGAAGACTCACGACCAAAGCCGTGTAAACGTCAGCTGGAACGCATGGAATGCCCATGTTGTGGCGAAAGAAGCAATGGGCGAGAGCGACCGCCGCCAGCGGCTCCAGGCCCAGCCGAACACGGAGGCGCGGTAGCCGGCCCACCCGAACCGGCTCTACCGCAAAAACGGGGTCCGCTCCTCCCCGAGGGCCGGCGAGCCGCGTGAGCTCGGGAGGGTCGGTCATGTTCCCGCTGGGGGTGGAGGTGGGTGCGCTGTCCGTCGTGATCGAGGGTGCAGCTGTGGCCACCGCGAGCTGTGTGCCCCGGCGCGCCGCACGACGACGAACAGCCGGCGGCACGGTCACTGTGAAGGTTGTGGTGCCATTACGTCGACCTCACTGTTCTGGGTTTCCACTCGGCTCTGTCGTCGGTATTTGCCCGGTGCGGTGCCGTACTCCCGCTTGAAGGCGGTGGCGAAGGCGAACTCCGAGGTGTAGCCGATCCGGGTGGCCACCTCGCCGAGCGGGGCATCGGACTCACGGAGAAGCCGGGCGGCGGTGGTCATCCGCCACCAGGTCAGATAGGTGAGGGGCGGCCGGCCGATCAGGGTGGTGAAGCGCCGGGAGAAAGCCGCCCGCGACAGTCCCGCCTGGCTGCTGAGTGTCCCAACCGTCCAGGGGAGTGCGGGATCACGGTGGAGGGCGTGCAGTGCGGAGCTGATCGCCGGGTCGCCCAGTGCCGCGGCCCAGCCGACGGCCGTGCCGCGTTCGGACTGTTCGTCGAACCAGGCGCGCAGGATGTAGAGCAGCAGCACGTCGAGCAGGGCGGGCACGACGGTGTCCACACCGAGGCGGGGAACGTCGAGTTCGCCGCCGAGGAGGTCGACGGCGGCGCGCAGTTCGGGACGGTGCCCGAGGCGGGCAGGCAGGTGGACGATCTCGGGCAGGTCGCCCAGGAGCGGATGGGCTCGGCTGGGGTCGAGCCGGTATCCACCGCAGAGGGTCACGGTGACCGCCTGCGAGCCGTCCTGTCCGGTCTTCCCCACGGTCGCGGAGGCGTAGCGGTCTTCGAATCGAGGGTCGTTCAGTGGGTCGCAGACAGGTTCGGTCAGCGGGGTGGCGGGGCTGTCGGCGAGCGCGTAGCCGCTTCCGTGGGGCAGGAACACCACGTCGCCGACGTTCAGCACGATGGAGGTACCGCCGTCCGGGGGGATCAGCCGGCATGATCCCTGCAGGACCACTTGAAAGCCGGCGGAGCCAGGCACGGTGGGGAACCGCTGCCCCCAGGGGGCGTGCCACCGAACGCGCGCCGAACGGGGTTCCCCGGCGCGCATCGCGGCGATCACATCGCTGAGTACATCCACGGGGAGAGTCTATCTCTGCGGCTATATGAAGACGTACGCGTATAAATATGAGATTTCTACGCATTGGACGTCTCTCTTCATCCCCATACGGTTGAGCGCACACGAAGTGATCAACCGTTGGGAGCCTTTTATGCCGGGGCAACGCAGGATTCTGGTGATCGGGGCGACCGGCACGGTCGGCCGGCAGGTCGTGGCTCAGCTGCTCGAGGCGGGGGCAGAGGTTCGCGCGCTGGCCCGCGATCCCGAAGTGGCCGGCCTGCCGGACGGCGTCGAGGTCGTACCGGGCGACCTGGCCCATCCGGCCACTCTGCACGCGCCCTTGGACGGGGCCGAGGCCGTGTTTCTCCTCTGGCCGTTCGCCACGGCCGAGGGGATGCCCGCGGTTCTGGATGTGGTCGCCACACATGCCCGCCGCGTCGTCTACCTGTCTTCCGCGGCCGTACGCGACTACGAACAACAGGTCGAGCGGCTGATCGAGCGGTCCGGGCTGGAATGGACGTTCCTGCGACCGCACGCCTTCGCGGCCAACGCCTTGCGGTGGGCCGGGCAGATCCGCGCCGGGGCAGTCGTGCGTGAGCCGTACGGCGCGGCCGCCATGCCCCCGCTGCACGAGCGGGACCTCGCGACGGTCGCGGTGCGCGCACTCGTCGGCGACGGGCACAACGGCGCGGTCTATGAGCTGACCGGGCCCGAGATACTGACCCAGGCCGAACAGGCGAGCATCATCGGGGAGGTGATCGGCCGCCCGGTGCATTGGGAGGAGACCTCGCCGCAGACCGCGCGGCAGCGGATGCTCACCCGGGGCTGGCCACCCGCGGCCGTGGACGGCATCCTCCAGGCCCAGGCCGAGATGGCGACCGCGCCGAGAGTGGCCACGGCCACGGTGGCAGAGGTAACCGGAGCCCCGGCACGCACGTTCCGCACCTGGGTGGCCGACCACGCGGGCGAGTTTCGCGACACCATGAAGGCCGCCCGCATCCATGAGTACGGCGATGCCTCCGTCATCCGATACGAAGAAGTACCGCGGCCCGCGCCCGGACCGGGCGAGGCCCTGATCCGGGTCGCCGCCACCTCGTTCAATCCTTCGGAGACGGCGCTGCGGTCGGGGATGCTGCCCGCGCTGCCGGTCGACCTGCCCTACACCCTCGGCTGGGACGTCTCCGGCACGATCGCCGAGCTCAGCGACGACGTGGAGGGGCTGGCCGTGGGCGACCGGGTCATCGGCCGTCTCGACGCGGGCGGTGCCGCGGCCGAGTACGTCACCGCCCCGGCCGGCGTGCTGGTCAAGGCACCTGTCACTGTTCCCCTCTCCGACGCGGCCGCGATCCCGGTCGCCGCGCTCACCGCCTGGCAGGTGCTGTTCGAGCACGCCCGCATCACCGCGGGCCAGCGCGTGCTCATCAACGGCGCCGGTGGCGGCGTGGGCGTGTTCGCCGTCCAGCTCGCCAGGCACGCCGGCGCGACAGTGGTCGCCACGGCCAGCGGCCGCAGCGCCGCGGCGGTCCGCGAGTACGGCGCCGACCAGATCATCGACTACACGACCACCGCTCTCGCAGCCGCGCTGGACTGCCCGGTCGATGCCGTCGTCAACCTCGCTCCGATCTCCCCCGAGGCCGCGGTGAGCCTGGTCTCCCTTCTACGGCCGGGCGGCGTCATCGCCTCCGTCGCCACCCCCGTCGAGCCGCCCGCCGACGCCGATGTCACCGCCCTCCACATGGTCGCCCGCAACGACGCCAAGCAGCTGGGCGAGATCGTCGAACTCCTCGACGCCGGCGCGCTCATCGTCGACGTCGCCGAATCCCACCATCTGTCCGACCTCGCGCTGGTCCACCGCAGGAGCGAGGCGGGCCAGACCCACGGCAAGATCACCATCTTGCCCTGAACGTAGGCATCTCCTGGGTCGGGGCAGATGTGCTCGGGGCTGGGACGGCGGGCGGGGACCGGGCGGCGGTCGGACAGGAACAGCGGCCCGCGAGTACGGACCGGTGCGTCGGAGGGCGGTCGATGGGATGGGGCGGCGGCTTGCCCGAGGAGCCGAGCCTGTTTCACCTCCGCAGGTTCGCGGTGACAGATCGCTACTTCTCGTGAGGTCCCTGAGCTTTCTTACTCGGCCGGGCCATGTCTCGGTGCTGCACGGACGTGCGCGCGTTCGCGCACCACGCCCGCCGGCACGTCGATGCCCGCCGCCCTCGCGAGGTGGTCTCCCCGAGCGAGACCCGGGCGGCTCTGAAGTCGTTCCAGCGCGCGCTCGAAACCGGGGACCGCAGTACCTCCTTGACGTGCTCGCCCCGGAGGTCGTCCTTAAACGAGGACGTCGCCCGGCTCTCCCCGCTCAAGCACGCGAATCTCAACGTGCTGGGCCGCTACAGCTTCCGCGCCTCCCCCCGCTGGCGGCGGCCTGCGGCCCTGCGCGAGCCGGCCACCACCGACACCGACGAGCGGGGATGAGCAGGTGTGTTCAGCCGGCGGCATCGCCGTACGCGGCGTGTCACCGCTTCGAAGGGGAGCTTGTCCGTCCACGGCGGACGGCAAAAGGCAGAGGCAAGGAGACCAACCACTCCCTGCCACTCTCAACGTATAGCGCACCGGGGGGCTTGCGGCAAGACCCGGGTCGTGCTGCAGAATCGTCGGCCGAGGCCAGAACCTGCGGAAATCAGAGATTCGCGAAATACGTGTTCTTCTGTCGACGTGTGGATCACGCGGGACGTCGAACCGCCGGTGGAACTCGCGGTGCGGTTGCGGGCACTCGACGCGGAGGTGCGGGTGCGCGCGCCGCCGGGCTGCCCGAAGCAGCCGGCCGAAACGCAGCCTTGTTGAATGGGGGGTTTTCATGATTGACGTGATCGTCGCCGGTGGCGGACCGACCGGCATGATGCTGGCCGGCGAGTTGCGGCTGCACGATGTGCATGTGCTCGTGCTGGAGAAGGAGGCGGAGCCGGCCAGGTATGTCCGCTCGCTCGGCCTGCACGTGCGCAGCATCGAGGTGATGGACCAGCGCGGTCTGCTGGAGCGGTTCCTCGCGCACGGCCAGAAGTACCCGGTCGGCGGTTTCTTCGCCGGCATCACCAAGCCCTCGCCCGACCGGCTGGACACCGCGCACGGCTATGTCCTCGGCATCCCGCAGACCACCACCGATCGCCTGCTGGCCGAGCGTGCCGCCGAGGCCGGCGCCGAGATCCGGCGCGGCTGCGAGCTGGTCGGGCTGAGCCAGGACGAGGACGGGGTGACCGTCGAGCTGGCCGATGGCACGCAGCTGCGCTCGCGCTACCTCGTCGGCTGCGACGGCGGCCGCAGCACGGTGCGCAAGCTGCTCGGCGTCGGCTTTCCCGGCGAGCCCGCCAAGGTCGAGACGCTGCTGGGCGAGATGGAGGTGGCCGAGGATCCGGCGACGGTTGCCGCCATCGTCGCGCAGATCCGCAAGACCCAGCTGAGGTTCGGCGCCGGGCACCTCGGGGACGGGGTGTACCGCGTCGTCGTGCCCGCCGAGGGGGTGTCCGAGGACCGCACGGTTCCGCCGACCCTGGAGGAGTTCAAGCAGCAGTTGCGGGTGACCGCGGGTACCGACTTCGGCGTGCACTCACCGCGCTGGCTCTCCCGCTTCGGCGACGCCACCCGGCTGGCCGAGCGCTACCGGACCG
Organism: Streptosporangium sp. NPDC001681; assembly: GCF_040298085.1. Lineage (NCBI taxonomy): Bacteria > Bacillati > Actinomycetota > Actinomycetes > Streptosporangiales > Streptosporangiaceae > Streptosporangium > Streptosporangium sp. NPDC001681. The sequence goes on from NZ_JBEOZN010000059.1 coordinate 56,297, forward strand.
GCCGGGTGCTGCTGGCCGGCGACGCGGCGCACATCCACCCGCCGACCGGCGGGCAGGGGCTCAACCTCGGCGTACAGGACGCGTTCAACCTCGGCTGGAAACTGGCCGCCGAGGTCGGCGGCTGGGCACCGGAGGGGCTGCTGGACAGCTACCACACCGAACGGCACCCGGTGGCCGCCGACGTGCTGGACAACACCCGCGCGCAGATGGAGCTGATGTCCCTCGAGCCGGGCCCCCGGTCAGTGCGCCGGCTGTTGTCGGAACTGATGGACTTCGAGGAGGTGAACCGGTACCTGATCGAGAAGATCGTCGCGATCGGGGTGCGCTACGACTTCGGCGGGGGGCATGAACTGCTCGGCCGGCGGATGCGGGACGTGGAGCTGAAGCGGGGTCGCCTCTACGAGCTGATGCACGGCGGCCGCGGGCTACTACTCGACCAGACCGGCCGGCTCTCGGTGGCGGGCTGGGCAGAGCGGGTCGACCACGTCGTCGACGTCGTCGACGTCAGCGAGGATCTGGACGTGCCCGCGGCGCTGCTGCGGCCGGACGGCCATGTGGCGTGGGTCGGCGAAGACCAGCAGGATCTGCTCAGCCAGCTGCCCAGGTGGTTCGGCGCTGCCGCCGGCTGAGCGCGCAGTTGCGGCTCGAAATGGCCATTGCCTGGCCGGTGCTAATCGTCGCGGTCTTCCTGCCCCTCTCGGTGCGCCGGCACCGGAGGCTCGGCCGTTGACGGGAGGGCCGCGGCGATGCAGTCGAGGACGCGCTGGAGCCCGTACCGGAACTGGTCGTCGCGGCTCAGATGCGGCTGGCGCGCCTCCATCACGATCTTGGTGAAGATCGGGTACTCCCCGCTCTTCACCAGCCGGTCGACGTACGGGTAGCTCCGCGCCATCCACTCCGACTCGCTGAGCCCGCTGCGGCGGAATTCCTCGGCCGAGCTGATCTCCTCGCGGACGGTGCCCTCGACGTAGCTGTTCAGCATGGCCATGAGGCCGAGGTTCTCGTCGATGGGGACGAAGGCGTCGAGCACTCCCATCAGCCGTTCGATCAAGAGCAGCTGGTTGGGGCCGAAGCTGGGGAGTGACCGCTGCACGGTGGCGATCCACGGGTGCCTCAGCCACATGGCCCGCAGCCCGTCGGCGTAGCGGGTCAGGTCGGCGCGCCAGTCGCCCGAGGGCATGCCCGTGACGTCGATCTCGCCCATCAGCCGGTCGGCCATGAGCTCGACCAGGTTGTCGCGGCTCGGGACGTACCGGTAGAGGGACATCGCGCCGGCTCCGATCTCGGCGGCGATCCGCCGCATGGTGGCGGCCTCCAGCCCCTCGGCGTCGGGGGGGGGGGGGGCGGCGGGGGCGGGGGGGGGGCGGCGGGGGGTGGGGGGGGGCCGGCGGGGCGGGGCGGGGGGGCGGCGCCCCGGCAGGACAA